>JAJDOH010000242.1 GCA_022340265.1 Deltaproteobacteria bacterium
TCCACCACCAGCGGCCCCTTCTTCGTATCGAGCCAGATGAAGCTGTAGATGGTGTTGTCGTTTGCCGTCAGTTCCACGGTTTTCGAATCAACCAGGTCTTCCCAGATCACATCGGTCCGGTTGACCGGTCCGAACTCTTGAAGCGTGGCGCGCATGCCCACCTGGTTTACGATGGGGATGGCCAGGAGGTAAGCCTGAAGCGCCCGCGAGGCATCCAGGTTGTCGTAGACTTTCTGCGTGGTCGCGTCATCGGGATAGCCGTAGTTCAGGTTCAGAGTCCCGATGGATGTTTCGACCTTGTCCGGCACCGCAACGCCGGGTGCGATGGGCGTTGTCATCTTGTAGGTCTGGGCCATGGCGGGCCCAGCCGCCAGGCATGCTGCGATAACAAATACTAAAATCACACCAGGGAATAGCTTTGTTTTCATAACTCGCTCCTCTCTTATTTTGTTTTCATCATCCCTGCTTTCGTCTTTCTTTTTGAAACGACTCGATGTCTTCTGCCTTGAGACCGCTGCGTTCAGCCTATTTTGTGCCCAGGCAAAGATCACGCAGGACCTAATGAGATGAACTCGCGATAGCCCTAGTGTCGTGTCATATACCAAATGTCTGACATGAAACAAAATGAACCATCGCCCACGTCATTCCGGCGGAGGCCGGAATCCAGTATGTGGGCGTAATTTGGAGATTCTGGATTCCGGGTCAAGCCCGGAATGACGGCATCCTTGCAACACTTTAGGAATGACATCACACTAGCTTGCTGTTTTTTTTACGGCTTGTGGTTGCAGGCCCCTTCCTTGCAGGCGTCGTAGGTGTTCCCCAATTCGTCCTGAACGATCCAGTTATAGCCTTTGGGCGTCGAGATAACGAGATCCTTTTCGAGCACGACCACCCGGTACTTCCACCCCGCAGCGGGCTTGAGCTTGTCGCCAAGATTCTTGAGGGCGTCGTAGCTCAGCGCCGGATCGATGATCCTGCCGAAGGCCTGCATCACCCACGGCGTGCCCTCTGGGTCATCGAGGATGTAGACGGGCTTGCCCTTCTCGAACGTGAAAGTAGATTTTCGATGCGACTTGAGCGGCTTATAAGGTTTTAGCCCGTCCTTAAAATTCACGCCTTTGGGCAGCACGCCCTTGCCCCACCAGCGGGTCTGCAGACCGTCGAAGGTTTGGACGGGACCCACCGGGATCGTGACCGAGTCCATGGTCCAGCCTCGCGGGCCGTTTTTGAAGACAGTGAAGGCACCATACTCGGCTTTTAACGTCTCGGCGTTTACCTCGTCCCATATGCTCTGCGGGCAGGTGTCCATCTTGTTCACGCTGTTGTTGAGGTTGCTGGTGTTGAAGTAGTCTCCGGTGATGCCGGTCTCCGGAGACCCGACGAGTACCCAGACTTCGCAGTATTGGACTCCGCGCAGCGATTTGAAGGTCATGTCCGCCGGAGACTCGGGTACGGGAACGGCTTTGTGGTCTGCTGCGACAGCTGAGATCGCGGAAAAGGCGGTCAGGATGATGGCGATTGTCACAGTTAATAATCGGTATTTGTGTTTCATGTCATGCTCCTTTCATTGATGTAGTTTGTGGAAGTGGCTTCTAGCCACGATAACGTCGCGGCAAGGTGCCGCTTCAAAATGTCTCAAGGTTGCGGCTTTTCCTTCAAAACTCGCTCCTATTTCATTTTGTTTTCATCATCCCTGCTTTCGTCTTTCTTTTTGAAGCGCCTCGATTTCTTCTGCCTTGACACCGCCGCGGTGAGCCTATTTTGTGCCCAGGTAAAGATCACGCAGGCGCTTTTGTCCCGCTGCATCAATCCCCAGCGCTTCCGAGAAATAGCGTTCGATAGTCCCGTACTGTTCCTCCACCTCGTCGAACGACGCTTCGAGATACTCGGGCTTGACGCCGAAAATGGCCACCGCAATGGCGCGGTCCCCACCGGCTGCGACGAAGTCGTCGATCACGTGCTTGAACTGCGGCAGCGTGTAATCGTTGGTGCGCATGTAGTCGGCCATGACCGTCTCCTTGGACACGCCGAGCAGCGTCAGCAGAGCGGCAGCGGCCCAGCCGGTGCGGTCCTTGCCGGTGGTGCAGTGGAACACACCGGGGGCCTTCTCACGATCCGCCAGCGATAGGAAAAGCGTCCGATAGGACTGTTTCGCACTGGGCAATGAAACGAACTCGCGATAGCCCTTCATGAACAACGCCTCGATCTTGCCGCCTCCAAGAGCCACATTGGCCTTCTTCGGCTCGTGCAGCAGCGCCTCGAGTTCGGCCGGCGCGGCGGACTTGGCGTCGGCCAACACGTTCAGCAGGTGGTAGTGCACCCCCGGGGGCATTTCATCGGGCTTTGCCTTCGCTTCAGCAGTGGTGCGCAGGTCGTAGTCGTTCTTCAGGCCAACGCACTCGAGCTTCCTGATGTCCTCGGTGGTCATCGGGTTGAAAGTGTCGGAGCGATAAGCGAGTCCCCGAGCGACGATTGCACCGGTGCGGGTCTTGTAGCCGCCCACGTCACGCAAGTTGGGCACGGTCGTGATACCCAGGGCGAGTCCCAGGCTCTGCCCGGGCGGGAGTTGAGGTAGCGTACCGGAGGGGTTTTGAGCGTATGCCGATGGCATTAAGCTAAAAAAAAACATCACCACGAAAATATGGAGTAGACCGCTGTTGCTCATGTTCATGCCTCCTGCTGATCTTGTTAGCGAGGGCAGCATCCAAAAAAATACAACGTTGCGCGTTTCGAACTGGCGTCTCAAGGCTCCGGTTTAGCGGCGGCGTCTGCACGTCGCCGCTGAAACCGAAATCAATTTTGAACCACCGGGGTGATCACCAACTCCACCCTGCCGTCCAGCTGATTGTCGTTGACACTGCCGGCTGCCCTTACCAGGGCTGGGGAAACCCCCATCCCCAGGAACATGGTCCGGACCGCTTCGGCCCGCTGCTGGGCGAGAGCCTGCCGTTCCGCTTTGGTCCCGGTTTTGTCGGGATGGCCGATGACGTCAACGGTCATCTTTCCATAGGTCTTGAGCACACTGGCGACGGTCTGAAGTGTTGCAATGAAGCCCTGCTTGACCACTGAAGACCCAGGCGCAAAGGCCGATTCACCGGTCTCTGTTACCAGTATGACATTCCCTTTTAGAACTTGAAGGGTCACTTCCCCTGCATTGATCTGGGGTGCCAGGGCCTTGGTCAGGTCTTTCTTCCGATCATCCATGAAGTGCCCCACAATGCCACCGGTGATTGCTCCGGCGCCAAGGCCGATCAGCGCACCGGCCAGGGGATTGCTGCCGTATATGAGGGCCCCCAGTGCGGCCCCGCCAAGGCCACCCACAACGCCGCCTTTCGTGGTATCGGTCAGGTTGGAGAAACTGCCGCTGCTCGTGCAGGCCGTACCCATAAATAGAATCACGATCAGCACGGCTACCATTTTTGCAAACCCGGAATGCCTCTTAAAAAATTTCATTTGCTCAAATCTCCTCTATCTATTTCCATTGCTCTTCAGATTGACGTCATGCGGCACCTTGAGCCGCCTTACCATTTGTGGAATTCCCCGGGACCGGCCGCATAACAACCTGAACCTCCCTCGGGACAAATGACGATGTAGGTTTTACGTTTGTCGCAACCTTTCACGCCGATGGTATACTCCGCCCGCTGGATCCCATTCACCCAGGGTCCTTCCAGGGCAGGCTGGACAACTTCCCGGGAAATAAGGACTGGAGTTGCCTGGGGACAGTTCAAATCAAACTTGGCACGGCTCAGTGCCGTATCGATGGCCATGCCTTGTTTGTTGTTGAGAAACTGGGCCTGAGTGGCACAACCGGCCATGGCCAATATGATGATTCCTGCTAAAAATACGACTGATTTTCTCATTAGTCGCCTCCTTTACTTTGAAACAACGGGACTGATCACCAGTTCCACCCGGCCGTCCAGGTACTCACTGTTTGGATTGCCGCTGGACCTTATCAGGGCGGAAGCAACGCCCATTCCCAGAAACAGGGTCCGGACCGCTTCGGCCCTTTGATCGGCGAGCGCCTGCCGCTCCGCTTTCGTTCCTGTCCTGTCGGGATGGCCGATGACATCAACCGTCATTTTCCCATAGGTTTTCATGATGTGTGCAACGGTTTGAATGGTTGAGATGAAGTCTTGTTTGACCACCGAGGAACCGGGTGCGAAGGCCGTCTCGCCGGTCTGCGTCACCAGTATGACATTCCCTTTTAAGACCTGGAGGGTCACCAACCCGGCGTTGATCTGGGGCGCCAGAGCCTTATCCAGATCTTTCTTCCGTTCATCCATGAAGTGCCCCGCGACAGCGCCGGTGAGAACGCCGGCCGCCGCTCCGATCACCGCGCCGGCCAGAGGATTACCGTGGTATATGATAGCGCCCAAAGCCGCGCCGCCCGCGCCACCCAGGATACCGCCTTTTTCGGTATCCGTCATGTTGGAAAATCCTCCGCTGCCTGAACAGGCCCCAAGGACAAACAGCATCATAATTCCCACCGCAGCCACCTTTATAAAACCGGAATGTCTTTTGAACAATTTCATCATTAAAACTCCTTTCTCCCAATCATTTTTATAATTTATGGCAATTGCGTACACGCACCGTACACGATGAAGGCCACCTGGTCCCCTGAAGCCGTTACAACGAATTTGCCCGTTTCTTGAGAAAGCGTTGCACTCCAGCCGACGCTGTCCCGGATATCCTGAATGCCTTCGTCCGACCCCTGCAGGATCAGTCTTCCTTCCAGCCGTTCCAGTCGTTTGATGATGCTTTTGCGATCCCCATCGCTCTTCCCGGTCGGTTCGATGGTTTTTTTATCAAGATCTACCGTGAGAAATTGGGGCACCGCAACACTTTCAGGCGTTACCTCCTGGCATCCACCCTCGGGTGTGCACTCGATGACTTTACCCGTTGAGCAGATCAACGGTTTGGAACCGTCAAAGTCCCCGGCCGATGCGGCGAAAGGAAGAACGAAACAGAATAGCAGGGCAATACTCATTTTTTTGAACATCTTCATCGGGACCTCCCAATAAATAATAGAACTGAAGATTACCTCACCATATATCCTTTGGCTTCAAGACATACGGAGTAGGCTCGGTTGTAAGTGTCTTTTTTCTGCTGATATTGCGCCGACTGCTGCGCGGCATATTGTTGCTGATACTGCGCGGCCTGCTGGTTCTGAGCCCGGCTTCTCATTCCGCCGAATACACCACCGGTCAGAGCGCCGATGGCCGCTCCCTTTCCGGCGCCGCTCCAGCCACCGGCAATGCCTCCAACGGCAGCACCAAGTGCCGCGCCACCCGCGCCGCCTCTAACCACACTCCCCGCCGAGGCACCGGGCGGTGGCGAATAAACGGGCTGTGCAGGTACCTGTGCCTGCATGGGATCAAATCCTGTTTGTTGTTTCGCCCAGGAATAGCAATCAAATTTGTCCCGATCCATCTGCTGCTGGTTCTGCCCCTTGGCGGGGTAGATGATCAATTCCTGCCCCATTGACTCTCCCACGGCGATGATCAGGAATGACAGAATGAATATTGACACAATGGCCTTTTTCACAATAATCCTCCCTTTAGACGTGCCTGGCTCAGGGCTTGGTCACATCCAGTGCCAGCGCTTCCGTAATCCTCAAGAGCATCGCCAAGCTGAATACCAATGCGACTGATAACCTTTTAATCATTTTCATAACGTTTCTCCTTTTTCTTCTGAGTGATTTGAGGTTTTCAAAAAAAGCTATTAAAAAAAAATGCCATTCTGTTTTTCTGAAAAAAAGATCGGTCGAAAAGCAGGAATGTTTTGAAAATATAGTGTGAGATAAACAGAAATGATATTGGACCTTGGTCCAATAGTCTCCGCTTTGATGAGTGCATGAAGGAACGGGGGATTGGAAATTGTTATTTATCGGTCTTGTTTTTTTCCTCTGTATCCGGTAATAGAACCTAAAATATCGGCATTTTTTATATATGAGGAGTTTCCCCTACGCGCGGTTTGGAGTTTTGAAAGGCACACGATACAAGCCTCTTTTCGCCATGCATCCTATTAAGATTTGGTAATCATAATGTCACTTGGCAGCCGATACATAGAAAATGCTTTTTGCGTTCTCTTTATTCTCTTCACCTTGCTCTTTTCCCCGTTCGGTGTCGCCTTCGCCTCTCCCCGGAAACAACCCGAAAATCCCCTCGAAGATAAGAAAATACTCGTCCTGAATGCTTTTGAAGCCAACATTCCGGCTTTTGAAAAGACCGATCACGGCCTCTCCGTTGCCCTTCAGTCGGGCGGCATCGCCATCGCCAACCAGTTCTATGAACATCTGGACTTGAGGCGGAATCCCGGTCCCGAACATCACAAGCTTACCTTGGAACTCCTGCGAAAGCGCTATGGGGGGAAAAAAATTGATCTGATCATCACCTTATACCCGGAAACGCTGAACTTTCTCCTTGATGAATGTGAAACCATCTTCCCCGATGTTCCGGTATTGGCGCTTTACCTGCCGCAGGGGTTTACGCTTCCGAAGACGAACCGCAAGATCGTTCAGCATGTGGTTATTCCAGATTTCAAGCCGACGATCACCGCGGCGCTTCAACTGATCCCCGATCTGAAGCGCATCGATGTGGTGGGCGGAACCTATCCCGTGGACAAATGGCTGGAAAATGTCTTTCGAAAAGAATCGGAAAACTGGAAACATCGATTGGCATTTCGGTACCTGAGCGATTTACCCCTGGAAGAAATACTCTCCAAAGCGGCCCATGCGCCTTCCGACAGCATCCTCTTCATCACCGCTTTCGGCCGAGACATAAACGGAAAACCCCATACAGCCGTGGAAGTCAGCCGGATACTGGCCCCGGTTTCCAGCGTTCCCATTTTCGGTTTCCTGGGAACCCTTTTAGGTAATGGGATCGTTGGCGGTTCCCTGTTAAGCC
>JAJDOH010000246.1 GCA_022340265.1 Deltaproteobacteria bacterium
TCTTCTTAGAACGAAACAATTAATTCGGCAGCTTTGCGAAATTTCAATGAATATGATACAGAAGTTTGACAAACGTTCTTTCAACCAAGCAGCCGTTTGCCTAACCTAAATTTGAGGGGATGGAGCAAATTCAATGCCCAAAAAACCTACTTATGAAGAACTTGAACAACGGGTTGAAGAATTAGAACAAGGCCGACAATTTCAAGAAGCCCATGAGAATCTTGAATCGATGGTCCGGGAAAGGACGGAAAAGCTCTCCGAAATCAATGAGGCGCTGCAAATTGAGATCGCCGAGCTGCGGCAGGTAGAAAAGGCGCTCCGTGAAAATGAAAAGCTTTATCGGGATATATTTGAAAAAAACGAGGCGATTAAGCTGTTGATAGATCCTTATTCGGGAGAGATTATCGATGCAAACCCTGCTGCCTGTGAATTCTACCAATACAACCACGAGAATATTACTTCCCTTCGAATTTGGGATATCAACATGCTGGGTGAAACCGAAATAAAGAAACGGATGGCCAAGGTAATTTCAGGGGAAAAAACCACTTTCGTGTTCCAACACCGTTTGAATTCCGGTGAAATTCGTCACGTTCAGGTCTATAGCGGGATCTTGGAGACTGGTGGGAAAAAGCTGTTGCACTCAATCGTCATTGATCGCACCGAGCGCATGCGTGCCGAGAAGGCCTTGCTTGAGAGTGAAGAGAAATTCAGGTTGATTTCGGAACAATCATTGATGGCGATTGTAATTGTTCAAGATGACAGAATCAGATATGCGAATCAGGCATACACGGAAATGACCGGATATGCCTGGTCAGAGATCATGAGTTGGACCATGCGTGACATTATTAAAACGATCCATCCTGACGATCTTCATTTTGTTATGGAGCAGGGGCGTAAGAAAGTGGCGGGGATTAGTGCGGGGGTCGTCACGCATTATGCTTATCGAGGGCTTACCAAAAGCGGGGAAGTAAGATGGATCGATCAATATTCAAAGACCATCACCTACAGGGGAAGACCCGCCAACTTGTTGACGTTCATTGACATCCACAACCAAAGACTTGCGCAGGAAACCCTGATAGAAAGTGAGAAGAGATATCGAGATTTAGCTGATTCCTTACCGCAGATTGTCTTTGAAACGGATGAAAATGGAACCGTGACGTTTGTAAACCGCAATGCATTCGATATGTTCGGTTATTTTCAAAAGGATTTCAATGGAGCCATAAATATCCTTGAGATGTTGATTCCCGAAGACCGAAACAGGGCCATGGAAAACATGCGGAGAGTGATGCAAAGCGGAAGCACAAGGCGGAATGAATACACGGCGCTCAGAAAAGACGGCAGAACTTTCCCTATTTCAATGCACGCCAACAGGCTCATTCATGAAGGCAAGTTTAGGGGATACAGGGGGATTGTTATAGATTTAACACAGACCAAGAAGGCGGCGGAAGCGCTTCGGGAGAGTGAGGAAAAATATCGGAGGATATTTGAGAACATCCAAGATGCCTATTACGAATCAAGCCTGGACGGTACTATTCTGGAAATCAGTCCTGCAATCGAGAACATATCCCAATACAAAAGGGAAGAGTTAATCGGCATGTCCGTCTATGACATTTACACGGACCCGAGAAACAGGGACGAGTTCCTAAATCTGATTCTAAAGAAAGGGAAACTCAATGATTTTGAAATTTTCCTGAAAGATAAAGACGGTTCAGCCCGTCCCTGTTCTATCACAACTTCGTTGTTGAAAGATGCACGGGGCAATCCCATCAAGTTTGTTGGTTCCATGCGCGATATCTCGGAGCGGAAGCGGGGTGAAAATGAAAGAAAGAAACTCGAAAGACAACTCCATCGCGCCCAGAAAATGGAAGCCATGGGACTATTGGCAGGCGGTGTCGCCCATGATTTGAACAATATCCTATCGGGAATTATCAGCTATCCCGAATTACTTCTGTTAGATTTGCCTGAAGACAGCCCGCTCAGGAGACCGATAAAGACCATACAGGAATCGGGAATGAGGGCGGCTGACGTTGTCGCAGACCTGCTGACCATTGCCAGAGGTGTTGCAACGGGAAAGAAAGTCCTGAACATTAACATGATTGTCACGGAATATCTGAGTTCACCTGAATACCTGAAATTGCGGGAGACCCACGAACTTGTAAATCTCCGAACCGAGCTGGAGCCGGATCTTTTGAATATGAGGGGTTCCCTTACCCACATTAAGAAAACCTTGATGAATCTGGTCACCAATGCATCGGAAGCCATTGAGGGTGGCGGTACGGTTACCATATCCACCCATAATCGATATCTGGACGAACCGCTTAAGGGATGTGAAGATGTGCGTCGGGGAGAATATGTTGTGCTGACCGTTTCAGACGAGGGGTCTGGTATATCTCCGGGAGACCTGGAGAGGATTTTTGAACCATTTTATACCAAAAAAGTGATGGGTCGGAGTGGTACCGGTTTAGGGCTTGCGATTGTTTGGAATACGATGCAGGACCATAACGCTTACATAGACGTAAGGAGCGATCCTAACGGTACGGCATTTGAATTATATTTCCCTGTCGTCCGGGAGGAAGCAGCCGCTTTAAAACAACAGGCCCCATTGGAAGATTACATGGGGAATGGAGAGAAAATTCTGGTTGTTGATGATGAGCAACGGCAAAGAGAGATCGCGTGTGGGATGCTCACGAGACTGGGATATGCTGCTGAAGCCGTTTCAAGCGGTGCGGAGGCTATCGAATTTATGAAAGGGCATTTTCCCGATCTGATCGTTCTGGATATGATTATGCCAAATGGGATCAGCGGGCTGGAAACATATGAGGCAATCGCTGAAATTCGTCCCGGGCAAAAGGTAATTATCGCCAGCGGATATGCCAGGACAAAAGAAGTGCAAACCGCACAGAGGTCGGGTGCCGGAAAATTTATCAAAAAGCCTTATACCCTGGAGAAAATCGGTGTTGCCGTTAAGGATGCGTTAAACGATCAAAAAAGGTAGGTCATTGGAGAATAATCTACAAAAGGAACAAGCAGTGGGAGAAATTCCATGGATTAAACGCATGTCCCCCAAACTGACGGCTCCCAGCCTCGGCAATAATACGGCGGATGTGGATCGTTTGGTCAAGGGATTGAAGCATGCGCTGGCGGGAACTGACGTCCGTGTTAATTTTTCTCTGGTGAAGCGTTTGTCACGGGATCTCAGGAGGTATGATTATGGCGTGGAAGCGGTCCTTTACCGGGATGGAGATCGCTGGCAATTGATCGATATCTTTGGTGGCAAAGAGGCGAAAGCACTTCATGGGCTCGCTCTGGATTTGGGAAGTTCCACCCTGGTGCTGCGATTGATGGATTTGAGTAGTGAGATAACGCTGGGTGAGATTTCTTTTAACAACCCCCAGATTGAAATCGGGACGGACATCCTGACACGTATTCACTTTGCGGGGCGGGAAGGGGGACTTGCAAAGCTTCGGACCCTCGTGCTGGATGCCATTAATCTGAACACTGAAAAACTGGTGAAAGAAAGCGGCGTATCACCAAAATCTATTGTGGGTATGTCTGTAGCCGGCAACACCACCATGACGCACCTGTTCCTGGGCCTGGATCCCCACTGGATCTGCCGGGAACCCTATATTCCGGTGGTCAATCGGCCGGATGTCATCACCGCCTGTGAACTGGCGCTGAATATCAATCCCCAAGCACCGGTGCTGGTGTTCCCCAATGTGGGCAGCTATTTCGGGGGCGACCTGATCGCGGGGATTCTGGCGTCAAAAATGACGGAGCAGGAGGATGTGTCGTTTCTGGTGGATGTGGGGACCAATGCGGAAGTGGTCATTGGGAATCACGACTGGTTGATGGCCTGTGCCGGAGCCGCCGGTCCGGCCCTTGAAAGCGGGGTGGCCGACATGGGGATGATGGCTGCGCCGGGCGTCATCGACAGTGTGGTAATTGATCCGGAGACCGGGGAATTTAAGATCGGAACCATCGCAGCGCGTGACGGATCATCCGCCATTGTAGGGCGTGGCCCCATCGGTATCTGCGGTTCCGGGCTCATCGATCTGGTCAGTGAACTTTTCCTCGCCGGCATGATCGATCTCCGGGGTAAATTTGTGCCGGATCGCTGCGGAAAACGTCTGGTGGAGATGGATGGTATCAGGCATTTGATGGTGGTGCCAGCCTATGCGTCAGGGACCGGTGAGCCTTTAACCCTCAGTCAGATCGATATTGACGGCCTGGTTCGTTCAAAGGCCGCCATGTACACCATTCTGACCACCATCAGCAAGACCGTCAATGTGTCATTTGATGAGATTGGGCGGTTTTTCGTGGCCGGCACATTCGGCAGCTATATCAATCCCCGCTCCGCCATCAACATCGGCATGATTCCCGATTTACCGTTGGATACTTATGTTTCCCTTGGCAACACATCCCTTGCGGGAGCGACCATGGCACTTTTGTCTCTGGATGCGCAAAAGTCGCTTTTTCATATTCGGGATCAAATTACCTATCTCGAGCTAAACGTAAACCAGGAGTTTATGAACCTCTTTAGCGCTGCGAAATTTCTGCCGCACACGGACCGGTCACTGTTTCCCTCTGTGAAACGGCTGGTTGACTAAGGTGGGTTTGTAACCCTTCAAAGGGTGAGGATCAGTTGACTTACTAACGTTGAGGTGATGATCTATGGAATGGGATCGGCAAAGGATGGATATGATGGCGAGCAAGGATTTCCTGGATAAATTGGTCCTGGTCTGCCCCGACGGCATTATCGGTATCAATCGGGAAGGGGTTGTGATCATTTTTAATGAGGCCGCTGAAAAACTGACCGGGCTGGCATCCGACGATGTGATTGGCAGGATGACGATAAATGATGTTTACGGCATTCCTGAACTGGCCCGGGAGGTTAAGAAAATGATTTATGATGACGGCCATGGAGGTCCGGGAAGGGTCGATGGGATCGAAGTTTCCGTAAAAGGAAAGGATGGAAAAATCATTCCCATACGCCTGTCGGCAGCGTTGATTTCCGCATTGGATGAAAAATGCGGCAACACTGAAATCGGCAGTGTGGGCTTTTTTCACGATCTTACCGCCAGGAAAATGATGGAGGCGGAGCTTAAAAAACGCGCCATAACGGACAGTCTGACGAACCTGTTCAACCGACGCCATTTTCATTCCTCTCTAACGGATGAAATACATCGTTCTATTCGTTACAAAAGGCCACTATGTCTGGCATTTTTAGACCTGGACCATTTCAAACCTTTTAACGATACCTACGGTCACCAGGAGGGGGATAACATATTGTGTTTCGTGACCGAGTGCATTCGGTCGGTTTTTCGAAGCACCGACCATGCTTTTCGGCTGGGGGGTGACGAATTCGCGGTTCTGCTGGTGGAAACGGAACTCGAAAAAGCGGCTTTGGTGATGAACCGGTTTATCTCGGTTTTTTCGAAGCATTGGACAATAAAAATGGGTTATCTGGGGGACAAGCTTCGTCCCGTGACCATGAGTATTGGAGTGGCCCAGCTCCTTGAGGACGAGAAGGCCGATAAACTGCAAATGCGGGCCGATCTTGCCATGTACGAAGCCAAAAAGGCGGGCGGGAATCGCGTTGTGCTGGCCGGGGAAAAAATCGGGGTATGAACCGGCAGAATTCCCGAGGATATGCTCCTCTGGCGGCCCGTATGCGGCCCGGGACCCTGGAGGAGTTCGTGGGCCAATCGCACATTGCAGCCCCGGGTCGGCTGCTTCGCCGGGCCATTCAGGCCGACCAGCTCTCCTCCATTATCTTCCACGGTCCTCCGGGAACCGGAAAGACCACCATGGCCATGGTGATTGCAAACACCACTCGCAGCCGTTTCATCCCTTTGAACGCTGTTCTGACCGGCGTCAAGGACCTTCGGGAAGCCATTTCCGATGCGCGCAGGCATCGGGAAGAAGAAGACCGTCGAACCATCTTGTTCGTGGACGAGATTCATCGTTGGAATAGGTCCCAGCAGGACGCCCTGTTGCCCTGGGTCGAAAATGGTACGGTTATTCTCGTGGGCGCCACCACCGAAAATCCCTATTTCAGCGTTAATTCGCCACTTGTGAGTCGCAGCCGCGTTTTTCGTCTGGAGCCGCTGGGCAAGGCGGATTTACGCGCCGTTGTGCTTCGGGCACTGGCCGACGGGGAAAGGGGGTATGGGGCGCTCAACGTGAAGATTCATCCCGAAGCCCTGGAACATCTGGTGAATGTGGCCGGTGGTGATGCGCGAAGTGCTTTGAATGCCCTTGAACTGGCGGTGGAAACCACTCCCCCCGATGCCCAAGGAACCATTGTGGTGGACATGGCGGTGGCGGAGGAGAGCATTCAGCGGCGGGCGGTGCTCTATGATCGCGACGGGGATGCCCATTACGATACCATCAGCGCCTTTATTAAATCGTTGCGGGGGTCCGATCCGGATGCGGCGCTCTACTGGCTGGCAAAAATGGTGCATGCGGGCGAAGATCCGAGGTTCATATTCCGGCGCATGCTGATATTAGCAGCGGAAGATGTGGGTCTGGCCGATCCTCAGGCCCTCGGCTTGGTGACCGCGTGCGCGGATGCCTTTGACCGGGTGGGTTTGCCGGAAGGTCGCTTTCATTTGGCGGAAGCAGCCCTTTATCTGGCCACCGCACCCAAGAGCAACTCGGCACTGGCGTTTTTCGATGCACTTGAAACCGTCGAAAAGGAAGGAAAAATCGATGTCCCATCGCACCTGAAAGACGCCAGCCGGGACAAAAAGGGGTTTGGTCATGGCGAAGGGTATCTTTATCCCCATGCCTATCGGGACCACTGGACCGCCCAGCAATATCTTCCGGACGCACTTCAGGGAAAGATATTTTACAACCCGTCCCATCAGGGTTACGAAGAGGGTATCCGCCTGACGGTTAATCGACGTCGGGAAGCCCAGTTGGCTGCCATGGAGGAAGGCGGCATGGTTGCACCGCCGGAGGTGCTGACGTTCTCGCCCGAGGATCGTATGCGGGACCGTTGGCTGCAGCGGTCCATAAACCAGAGCGGAAAACAACTGGCGGTGGTTCGGGACCGGATACTGGCAGCGGCGAATCTGAAACGTCACGCTGTTTTACTGGATCTCAATGCCGGAACGGGTCTGCTCACATGGGAGGCTGTTCGGCAAATCCCTGAAGGCAGTGTGTGGGCCTTGGCAGTGAATGAAGCATCGGCTGCAACGCTGCGGGCACAGGCGTTGAAACTGGATGAAATGGATCGGCCTGTGATCCTGGCGGGTCCTTTGGAAAGAATTTGCCACATGGTCTCTGCTGAAGGACAGGGTGACGTTCGCTTTGATGCGATGGTGGGGCGTAACGCGCTTCTGTCCATCCAAGACAAAAAATCGGCCTTGAATGCGTTGGGAAAGATACTGGCACCGGAAGGGGTCATCTCTCTGGTTGAAAGTGTCCCCCGCCGCGGGCAAAGGATCTATGATCTGGTGAATCGCGAGGGACTGGATGGTCACCTCTTTGAAAAATGGATGGCCGCGGAAGAAAGCATCTATGGGAATTTGAACGATCCCATGGTGAATTGGAACCAGGATGATCTGGCGCTTGCCTTTGAACAAGCGGGGTTTGAAATTCTGCATTTTCAGCCCGAGCAGACAGCCGTTGAGATTTTCGTAACGGATATGGTTCTGTCCCGCTGGTTTCCGGCGGAAGAGAAGTCTTTTGAAAAAACCACCTGCCTTTGTTACAGGGAACGCCTGAAAGCCGTGCTCTCCCGGGAGGAAGTGGAACAGGTCCGACACTATCTCACCGTAAAACTATCCGGAAAGCAGATACGGTGGAGGTCTGAATCCATTTATGTGAAAGCCTGTCCAGACACAGGCCGAAGCATGGACACGCAACACAATGTTTTCTGAAAGTTTTCCTAATATGCCCTTTTCCAAGAGAAAAGTATGACGCAAAACAATCTCAGCAACCGGGAACTTCCACTATCCGGCGCCCTGTTTACCGGTTTTTTATGTACGCTGTTCGGTGCCAATGCCGTGGCGATCAAGTACAGCCTTCTGGGAATCGGACCATTTACGGCTGCCGGAATTCGCTTCAGCATCGCCGGTATAGCCATCTATTTGTGGGCCAGATTTACCGGGCGGCCTTTTGCGTTACAAAAGGGGCAGGTGCTTCAAATTCTGATTATTTCCATTGTGTTTACCCTGCAGTTGGGGCTGTTGTATCTGGGACTTGGAAAAACAACTGCCTCAAGGGGAACGCTGATGGTGAACCTTCAGCCGTTTTTCCTCTTGCTCCTGGCCCATTGGTTTATTCCGGGGGATCGGATGACGAAGAAAAAAGTCCTGGGCCTGGTTATGGGAGGCGTGGGAATGGCCCTGGTTTTTTCGGGGAAAAAGGGCGTTACGGCAGACGTTCAGGCGGGTGATTTTTTGATGTTGTTAACAAGCTTTCTCTGGGCTGTTAACACCGTCTATACCAAACGGATCATTCATCTTTTTTCACCCTTTCAGATCGTGTTTTACCCCATGCTGTTCTGCATTCCTTTCTTTTTGCTGGCGGGATTTTTTTGGGATGTGAGCATGATTGCCAATCTGAATGGACGCGTACTTTGCGCCCTTTTTTATCAGAGCCTTGTGACGGCCTCCTTTGGTTTTGTGGCCTGGAACACCCTGCTGTTGAAATATGGTGCCGTGGCACTGCATTCATTCATCTTTATCATGCCCATCGCCGGAGTAGCCCTTGGCGGGCTGATCCTCGGGGAACCCATTACCTGGGAACTTATGACGGCCCTGGCATTGATCGTATGCGGCATTGTCACCGTTAATTTCAGGAGCCGCAAATATTCCCCGCTTTTTCCCACAAAAGGCATCTGATGACCTCCTGCAATTTCCTTCCGGTATCAAAAGAGCTCCCTACGGTATTGGATAGAACATGCCAATGAATCGGAGCACCACAAAAAACCTCTCGCTGGGGTTGGCGGGTGGTTTACTGTTAGGGGTTCCATGGCTCACGCCGTCCCTCTTTTTTGTCGTTTTCCTGGCCTGGCTTCCCCTTTTTCAACTGGAGGAGGATCTTCACCAGAGCCCGAACCGCTATGCCCTGTTTAATTATGCTTTAGCCGGTTTTCTGGTGTGGAACATTTTAGGTTCCTGGTGGATTACGCAGGCGCAGTGGTTGGGGGGGGCACTCATTATTCTGGCCAACGCCCTTGTGCAGGCCATTGTTTTCTGGTCGGCCAGCCGGGTTCGAAGCATTCTCAAAATACCTTTCTTTTTCCCATTTTTGGCCATATGGCTGGGGTACGAATATTTTCATAATATCTGGGATCTGGCTTGGCCCTGGTTCAATCTGGGAAATACGCTGATTACCGCCGTGAAACTCATCCAATGGTACGAATTTACCGGCGTTCGAGGTGGAAGCCTCTGGATTCTGCTGGTCAATTTCGCCATCTTCAAGGCATATGGGATTTGTCTGATAAAGGGGGGTGGTGCAGCGGTTCCTCTTGGCATTGGTATCATTTTCCTACTTCTGGTTCCCGTGTTTTTGTCATTTCAAATTTTTCATCAAGTTAAACCGGGTGGGGAACCGGTCAAGGTAGCCCTGATACAACCCAATCTGGATCCATACACGGAGAAATTCGTTTCTGAAAACCAGGCGCGGCACATGGCGGAATTCTTCAGGACGGCGGAGACTCTCTGTGATGACAAAACCCAATATCTATTCGGGCCTGAAACCCTTATTGTGCAACAGATTGACGAAGAAAATCCCTCTGCGTCTCCATATTACCGTAAGCTGCTGGCGTTGCAGGAAAAATATCCTGATTTGAACATCCTTGTGGGGGTACACAGCTACCGAAAGCTTGGCAGCGATATTCCCGCCGGGAGCCGCCATAACCGGGAGCAAGGGTTTTACTACGAGGCCTTCAATACCGCACTTTTCCTGCCGCCCAATGGAAAACCGCAATTTTATCACAAAACAAAGCTGGTCCCCGTGTTTGAACGGATGCCTTTTGTTCAGTATCTGGGTTTTCTGGGAGGGTTTTCCCTTGAACTTGGCGGATATAACGGCACCTACAGCAACCGCCAGGAAAGCACCCATTTTGATACGGCGGACGGTTCAGTCAGTATTTTGCCCATCGTTTGTTTTGAATCGGTATTCGGCCCCTACTGCGTGGAACACCTGACGGATAAAAAGGGTTTTATCTGTATGATCACCAATGACGGGTGGTGGAATAACACGCCGGGATACCGTCATCACTTTAATTTCAGCCCCGTTCGTGCCATCGAATGCCGGCGGGATCTGGTTCGTGTTGCCAACAACGGTATTTCGGCCATCATCGATGCAAGGGGCATTATCAGGGCCCAAACCCCCTGGTGGAAAAAAACCACCCTGAAAGGTGCGTTGCATCTGCGTTCCGGTCGCACTTTTTTCGCCCGGCATGGCGATTACCTGGGTGAGACGGCTTTGGTATCGGCTTTCGTTCTCATCATATGGTGTGTGATGCGAAGTTTTTTTAACGTGTGCCAGAAGTCCTGAATCGCTTATTTTGATTATCCGATGTTTCGGTGTTCCTTCGAATGCTTCAGTTGCCTTCTTGCGAAAACCAGGAAGGCACAAAAAACGAAAAAAAAATACCAGGGAAACCAGTGTATGGATTGGATGAATACGGTGTTTTCAAGCAAACCTTCCGCGACGGGCCCATTTAAGCCGGATGCGCGCGACCGCAGCATGTGCAAGAGTATGGCATACATCAGGCAGATGAAGCCGTAAGCCAGGTTGAAAGTCAATCCTTTGAAGCTCAACACAGTGGCCCGTTGGGATGAATCGGTGATGCGGTTTAAATAATGGCTCACGAAGAATCCGTCAAAATACATGATGCTGCTTAAAAGGGCTATGGGGATCAAGCCGAACACCGGCAGAAAGAGGGTAGCGCCCCAGAACCCCATCAGTGTAACCACCGCCATCATTCCCATGTTGAATGCAGGTGTATGTTTTTCAGCGAGTTTCAGCGCCAATCGGGGGATAAAAAGGCCCAGAAGGGCCAGTCCGGATCCGATCAGGCCAAACAGGGATTCCGGCAGATCGATGAGCCTGTAATACTGGCTATTGAGGGTGATCAACATGCGAATTGCGTGATCAAAGATCATGCCGGCGGCGATAATGATCAGTGCAAAGGGCGTTTTGATAATCCAATTCCCCGCTGCCATGGTCAATTTAAAGGTTTTTAAGAGTGCCTTGCCACCGCTTTTTTCGTGCACTTCCTTCCGTGGTCGAACGCTTTTCATGGCAAGCGTAATCAGGAGTGTCAGAACAGCTGTGGCAAGGGTCAGATAAAGCGGAAATCTCAGGGTGATGGTCTGGTTGAGCACAATGTGCCACCCGATCCGGTCTGTCAGGTGTCTCAACAATGACGGATCGTAAACAGCCGCACCCAGACTCAAGGCCACGATGAAGCCAATGGAACGAAACCCCATCTGTCGAACCAGCACTTTTCCCCAGTCGTTGGGGTTTCCCTCCGCCTTAAGCGCATCGTAGGCCAGCGCTTCGTCAGCACCGCTGGCGGCGGCTTCGGCACTGCCGCTGAGTACCCGGTTGGCAAAAAAAATGTAAAAGATCAGTCGCGGATTTCCTAAGGGGACAAAACAGAGAAGCGCCATTTCGAGCACCATGCAGACGCCCGCAAACACCAGGAGGTTTTTTCTGCCGATGCTGTCGGCCAATGCGCCTGAAGGAATTTCGAGCACAACAATGGTAAGCGCCCATACCAGGTTGAGTATTGCAAACTGGTCCAGCGTTAGTCCGAAATCCAAGAAAAGAATAGCAAAAACAGGGTAATAGAAACGGGAGTTAAAAAATACCCGGAAAGCGATGAACAGCCGGATATTTCTTATTTTGAAGGGTGAAATCTGCTGGTTCATGATATGGGACAGTTACCCTCTATCTTCCGGATTGATAGAAATTAATTATTTCAATTTGTCCAGGGCGTTCGACCACAATCTCGAGCTTGCCTTCGAATTCCCTGATCTTTCCTCTGATTTGAATGGTTTTGTTGAGATAGACTTTTTCCGGGTGAGATGGGAATTTGCGAAAGCTGTTCTCAAAAATAACAAGACTTACATATCGAGTGAAATTCCGATGGAAGTTCAAAAAGCAGGCTTTGCCCGAATTGAAGCTGCGTACGATTTTTCCCTCTACAATAGCCTGTTTACCGATGAAATCTCCGGCGGTCTCCCACGAAATCACGCGGCGGCCCCTTTTGGGAAGCGGCTTTGTTTCCAAGAAAGTTTCGGCAATTTTTTTTGGGTCGAGCGTTGCTATCAACTTTTCGGAAACCGGATGATAGCCGTTCAGTGACAGGGTCACGGACAGCAGTTCAGGGTCAAGATTCTCCATCCATTGGCACAATTCCCGGATTTGCATGCCAAGATCTGCGGCCTGTACGCGCGGTTTGGCAAAATTTCTGTAAATGATTCCCCATTTTTTGTGGGCCATGCCCAATACCGCTACCCGAATGGGGGAGTTTTGGGGAATTGCTTTTTTCTCGTATCCCGAACCTATCAATTGTGTCCTCAGGTCCCGGGGGCCTAATGCATATACCCATCCATACAATTGTATCAGATGATGGCCAATTTCCTCATGAGAAAAAGGTTTTGAAACCCAGTCTCCCATTCGCAGTCTGTAGGAACTTGCCTTTTTCTCTATCTGGATCAGTAGTTGCCGATGGTCGAGTATCCATGAGATTTCATCCATGCCGTCATTTTTCCATAAGCCTTGTTCTTTTTGCCGCGCTTCTCGCTCCCAGGCCAAAAACCGTTCCTTTCGTTTCCCATCAAACGGATATTTGGTATACGCACCGGCGTATCCATTCAGCAAAAGCTGTTTTTGAAGGAACGTGCCGTCTTCAAGATAGAGGTAGCCCAGAATGCGGCCATAGTTACCGCGTTTGTCTTCATCAAAACCATCATATTCAAGGCGGACATTTTTCCCGAGACAGAGTTTTCTGGTGAATGCCCCGGCTTCTTCCGCCATGAATTGGGCCGGGAGCATGGGATGATTTTTTTCCGGGGTGTCCACGCCGATGAACCGAACGGTCCCCAGGTCTTTCAGGGTGATGGTATCTCCATCGGCTACGGCGATACATTTGTGGAAACGGCGATCGAGATGGAGTTTGCTGAGTAATTTATTCGTGACCGGTTTCCATTGCGCATCATCTGCAGCGGCAGGGCAGGAGAGCACTGAAAAAAGTGCCGCAACGAATAAGAAATGAAGCAAGGACCGGTATGGGTGCACTTTAATCATTGCTCGAATTTCCGGAAGAAGCCTGTCAAGGAGGGAGCGTCCGGGTCGCTATTGGAGTGCCTTTCTCTGGCACGATCAAAACGAGTGGCGGCATAGCAGTAGACGCAGCCGAACAGGCAGGTATCGTACATGCCGATATCCCGGCTCGCCACACAACCGCAAAGGGATCGCTGGGAAGGGTCTTTCTGAAATGTTATCTCAATCCCGAATACATGACGGATCAGTTTGTCGTCGATACATTTTCCCGGTGGAATACCATATAATGCAAGCCTGGGCTCTTCGGCACAGCTCTGGATTTTCATTCCATTTATTTTTGCGGAAACGGCGATGCTTTTCATCAGCTCACTTAGATTTTCCTCCGTCGGTTGCATGATGGGAATTCCTTTCATTTCGAGCAGCTTCAGCCTTTTTCGAGCCTTTCCATAGATATCCACGATACTGATGATGGACCGGTTGGTATAGCCTTTCAATTGTTCCGCAATCCGCTCATAGGTCGTCATGTGAAAATTTGGATCAGTAATCGGTGTAAAGACCATGGGATCATACCGCCAGATGATTTTTTCATTGCCGATGCGGTTGGAGAGACGCCTAAAGGTATAGAGCGACCTTTTATGGGAGGGTGATTTTGGATCCAGTGCACGAGGGTTGTGCATGAGCGTGTAAAGAAAATAATAGCGGTATCCCCGATCATCCAGCTCATTTAGAAACGGCACGAGAGGATCCGGATAACGGGTCCAAAAGACAATGACGTCCACGTCCTCAGGTCTTAGGGAGATGCGCGATATCTGTTTCGGATTGAAAGGGTTGGGGACAGTACAGTAGCCTTCCCTAAGCCGATTCACAAACCATTTGGCATAAAAGGCGGGAATGTCGGTCCGCCGACTGGCACTGATGATCATTTTTCATCCAGGACAGTGCACATTACGATGGCTTGTAATACATGAGTTGTGTTGCATAAGGAGCGATGTGGTCCACAAGTGCCTGCATTTCGTCATGGTTCATGGGCTTGAATGAGGCGGCAAATTTGACGTTTTCTTCAAGCTGTTGTGTATCATTGCATCCGATCACAGCCGTGCTCACAGGGTGGGAAAGGGCAAACCGAAAATAGGGCTGCATACTTTCAAATTCCGGAACCCGCGCAGCCAGTCCCCTGAAGTAGACTTTCATCGCAACGATGCCCATGTTCTTTTCACGGGCGACCGGCAGAACCATATCGATAAAACTGGCATGGGCAGGTTCCGCGGGATTAACGGGCATCAGTACCGTGTCAAAGTCATGGATTTCAATACAGCGTTTTAGAATAAAGGGATCCTGATGGCCCGTCACCCCGATAAACCGTGTCAACCCTTTTTCTTTTGCGTCTGCAAAGGCTTCAATGGCGCCTCCGGGTCCGAAGATGTCCTCAATATCGACCTCGGTTCTTACATCATGGACCTGCCAGAGGTCCAGGTGGTCTGTATGCATGTTGCGCAGGGTTTCTTCAAGATGTGCCATGGCACCCTCTTTGTCTCTTGCATGAGATTTGCTGGTCAGGAATATTTCGTTTCTTCTTTCTTTGAGTGCCAGGCCGTAATAGCGTTCGCTTCCATCGTAAGCCCTGGCGGACTCAAGATAATTGATTCCCATGTCAATGGCACGGTTGATCAGATCAGAGGCCTCAGTGTCGTATCCATGCGATCTGAGCACACCTTCTCCGCCCAGGCCCATAAGGGTCACTTCAACGCCGGTTTTTCCAAGTGTTCTTTTGGGTATCATCTCGAAGATCCTCTCTTTTAAAAATGTGAGGTGGGTTTCAACGAGCCGTGATTTTCAGCCGCCATTTTTGTGTGAAAAATACATCTA
>JAJDOH010000264.1 GCA_022340265.1 Deltaproteobacteria bacterium
TCTTTTACAGCTTCATAAACTGCAACTCCTATGGTTAGATGTTCGAAGAAATGACGGAATTGCTCTTCACTGTCACGCAGCGCCGTCTCTGCTTGCTTCCGCTCCGTGATATCCTGTATGGTTCCAATTATCCCACCGATATTTCCTTCGGGGTCGTGGAAAACCGCCTTGTTGAAAATAACATCTCTTCTGCCCCTCAAATCATTTTGGACCTGAAATTCATACTCCTGTTTTTCTCCAGTTTTAAATAGTTCTTGATCCATTGCAAAATAAGTATCAGCGAGGTCTATGGGATTTAAATCGAACATGGTTTTTCCTATTATCTCATTATCGTGTTTCCCAAAATAATCCTTAAATGATTTATTGAAACCCAGATAGCGGCCATCGGTGCCTTTGTAAAAAACAGGAATAGGAATTGCATTTAACAGCGATTTCAAAAACAACTCGTTATTTCGTATTGAATTTTCGGCACGTTTTTTATCGGTGATGTCCTGAAACAAACCGAAGAGACGAATAACCTGTCCGTCACGCCCTCTTTCAGGGAATCCTTTAACTTCACAAATACGGATTTCACCATCTTTCCGAAAAGCGCGTAGCTCAATTTCATAGGGTTGTCCATCGGCGATTGCTGTTTCTGCGGCCTGACGTAGTTTTTTGAAATCTTCAGGATGATATAATTTCGGATGATTTTCCCAGTTCGGAGCTTCGCCGTCAGGATTAAGCTGAAATATGCGGTACAGTTCTTCTGACCAAGTTACCGTGTCGGTCGCAAGCTCCCATTCCCAACTGCCAATATGAGCAATACGTTCCGTTCTTGCCGACATCTTTTGTAATTGACGGCAGGTTTCTTCAAGTTCTTTCTGATCCGTTATGTCTCGGGTATTGGCGATAATACCGCGAATCGAATTTCCCATATCATAATAGGGAAAATAAGTTACGTCCACAAATCGTCTGCCTAACTTTGGATACTCAAACCATTCTTGATAATTTACAACCTCTCCCTTTAAACATCTGTCAAAATTTGGTTTGATACATTCAACAAAAATTTCTTGCCCCAAATATTCCGGCACGGTTTTCCCAATAAAATTTTCCCGACTGGCACCAGAGAATTTTTCATAAGAATCATTAATCAAAATATACTTGTAGCTTTCATCAAGAAGTGCAAAGGCATCCGGGGTTGAAGAGACAATATTTTTATATTTTCTGAGGTTCTCCTCAGATTTTTTTTCCTCTGTAATATCATGAATGACGTATAGGACTGTACCGCCATCTATGAGAACCGATTTTACGGTTATCAAAACGGATCTTTCCCGACCGGAGCTGTCCACGACATTCCAATCGATATTGGAAATTTCTTTTACCTTCCTGAGTTCCGATAAATCACATGCATTTCCATTTATAAGTTTTTGAACCGTCCCCTTAGCGTATATCTGCTTTTGCGAAAGGCCGAAAATTAATTTCGAGTTGGGGCATACATAAATCATTTTGCCGTGATCATCCGTGATAATTACGGTGTCGGAAATATTTTCTAAGGTAAGACGATGAAAAGCCTCTGACTTTTCAATCTCCTGTTTGGCTTTTCGTATTTCACTAATTTCGATTTGGAGTGCACTGACTTGCTTCTCCAATTCCTCATACGTCGATCTTTTATCCATAAGTTTCACCCGTCAGTTTCAAGGGGATAGAACTCAACCATACTGCATGCTCCTTGAGTACCGCCACCATGAAACATACAATTGGCATGTTTAACTGCAAACGCTCCTAACATCCGCCCAAGCCGTTGAAAGCTGGATACCACATATTGTGTGGCGCTTTTCAAATGTCAAAATGTGATATTAGAATATTCCAAAACTTTCTTCATGTCAAAGACCTGGAATACGCCCAATATTGCCCAGGGCTCTGATCCTTAAAACGCCGGCATGACCCAGTAGAGACTGATAAAATCATCAACGCTCTCTTGTTTCCCAGTATTCGAAAGAACCGCACATAATGTCTCTTGAAATCAAGTCAAAATTGCTCCATCTTCCTTGAAAAGTCAACCACGATGCAAAACCAAAGCAACACCCCCAACGCGCGCCCGTAACACCCTGCTACCTGCCACCCCAACCACCCAGAAAGTACGCACTTTTCTGCGCACCCCCAACGCGAGAGCAGAAACAGAATGTGTAAAAAACGAAAGCCAGTCTTGCAAGTTTCCACAACGAAGTTACCATCCCTACGCACGCGCGAGGAAACCCATCTCGCATGTTGAAAAATGTCAACGTTCAGGCGTCGAGAATGCTAAGAAATGCTAAGGTTGCGCAGCTTGCGCGGGGCCTGGTGATTTGTTAAAAATGTAAAAGTCTCCGCGTGGAGGTGAATCCCGACATTATAAGGAAAAGGGCAAAAAGAAAGCCCCCACCGCATGCTATCGGTAAGGGGGCCGTCAAAAAGAAATCTGCTTGATAAAGCTTTAAGCGCCTACTCAATGCATGCGGGATCGCTGGTGTTAAATTTATTCTTCAGCCAGGTGTTGGAATCGCAATCTCCGTTACCATCAACCAGATCATATTGTTCGGATCCGACCGAATAATTTTTCGAAATCGTACTGTCGTCTACACCGTCATTTACTTGGATTCCGATCTGGAATACCGACGAACCGATGTCATCGACCTTGTTTTTTATGACCGAATGATTATTGCCTGCAGTGAGCTGAATGCCTCTCGGAAAAGTGTCAAACAACTGAGGTACATCAGTCGACATCCTGTTATTAACAATTATAGTGTAGTCCCTTTCCGTGGTAATGGCTCTGATCAGGTTTCCCGAGAACCTGTTGTTTTCTATAAACACTGGGTTGGTTTCATCCACCGCATCAAGCTGAGAATTGATATAGATGCGTAAGCGCCTGCTCAAGCACACGGTAGCGGCTGCGTAATTTCCAGCTGGTTTGGGGTCAGATTCCACGGCAGCAGGTTCTCATAATCCTGGAGTGCCGAGGCCGTCGGCAGCTTTTCGAAAATGAACCGCAGGTATGCATATGGTTCCAGGTTATTTGCCCGAGCCGTCTCAATCAAACTGTAGAGAAGTGCACTTGCCTCGGCTCCTTCCGGAGTTCCTGAAAACAACCAGTTTTTCCGGCCGACCACGAAAGGTCGTATGGCATTTTCAGCCATGTTGTTATCAATGGGCAACCGGCCATCCTCGAGATAACCGACGAGGCGATTCCACTGATTAAGGGTATAGGCGACCGCTTTTCCAAGAAGCCCTTTTGGAGGTGTTTCAAGGGATCTTTTTAACAACCACATTTTAAAATCATCCAGGATCGGTCGTGAATCCTTTTGGCGGATTTGGTACAACTCCTCAGGGGAAATGTTATTTTCGCGTGCCTGCTTTTCTATGTGGTACAATTTCCTGATGTAGCTCAACGCTTTACCACCACTCCGACTTTTGCTGTTCTTGCCCTGGGCCTTGACCACGTCCATAAACTTGCGTCGGGCATGGGCCCAGCAACCGATATGACGGATGTTTTCATCATGATCCAGAAAGTCGTAACCCGAATAGCCGTCCGTTTGCACGCAGCCTTCAAAATCGCGCAGAAACGCCTTTGCGACATCACCGCCGCGGGTCGGATGGTACTGATATATCAAAACTGTTTTCTCAGGATCTCCCCGGCGGAAAATCCACATGTATGACTTGGTCGTCGGATCTCGGCCCGGCTCCATTAATACCTGAAGGGTAGTTTCATCGGCCTGGATCAGAAAACCGGATAAAACTTCATCGATCAGCAGGTTAAGAAGTGGTTGACAGACCGTGGCTGTTTGCATCGCCCAACTGCACATGGACGTTCGTGAGATTTCAACACCCAGACGATGAAATTGCTTCTCCTGACGATAAAACGGTGTGTGGTCTACAAATTTTCCGGTCAGGATGTGCGCCAGAAGACCGGGAGTCGCAATAGATCGGGGAATGATTCTCGGGGGAACCGGAGCGATTCTGACCGTCGGACCGTCATCTTCCACACCTTCACAATTTTTGCAGGCATACTTGGGCCGGATATGCCGGATTACCTGCATCTTTGCAGGAATGATATCCAGCTGTTCCGAAACCTCTTCTCCGATCCGGCTTAACTGGCAGCCACATGCACATATTTTGTCCGCATCATCAATGTCATGGACAACTTCAACTCTGGGAAGTTCTTCGGGAAGAGGCTTTCTGCCGCGTTTCCT
>JAJDOH010000268.1 GCA_022340265.1 Deltaproteobacteria bacterium
GGATTGTGTGGACCTGCGGATCACGGATAACCGGATCGTGGGTCTCTGCCCCGCCTGGGGCGGAGAAATCATGGCTGAGATTACCTATGCCGAAGGGCATGGCACCGGGTTTGCGACGGTGCACCCTCAGATTCAGGTCCATGATGAATTCCTGACGGAGGAGAGCAGCGCAACCGGTGAAGTTGAACGCGTGCCCGTTCAAGTGAATCCTGAAGTCAATCGTCCCAGACTGCTTTCACGTTCTCCGGAACCTCTTGAGCAACGCAGGCTTGAGGAAGCCGAGATCGTCGTGGTGGGCGGTGCCGGACTGGGCAGCATGGAAGGGTTTAACCTGGTTCGGGAACTGGCGGCGGCTCTGGGCGGTGAAGTGGCCGCAACACGTCCGCCCGTGTTGCAACACTGGGTGGACGAAGATCGATTGATCGGTCAAACGGGAAAGACCGTTCGTCCCGGGCTCCTCTTTTCCATCGGAGCCTCCGGTGCCATACAATACACGGCCGGCATTGCTGAATCAAAGGCCATTGTGGCCATCAATCGTGACAAAAACGCGCCCATTTTCCAGGTGGCGGATCTTGGGATCGTAGCGGATGCAAAGACTTTATTGCCGCTTTTGACGGCACAAGCCAAACAACTCGTCATGCGCAGCCTGGCCGATGTGCTGTCCGATGCCGAAAAGGGTAGAGGCGAGGCGGTTAGTTTCGGCGCAAAGATTGCAAAGATTCGCAAGTCCCGTGACTGGAGTCTGGAGCAGTTGGCCAAAGCCACAGGCCAGACGCCGGAATTTCTTGAACTGGTGGAATCGGACAGGATGTCTCCGCCGGTCAGTTTCCTGCTCGGCCTGGCCGGGGCGCTGGGTGTTGATCCGGGAACATTTTTAAGCAGGGAGGAGCAGTCCGCCATTCGGGATCAGCGCGCCCAGTCCTTCATCAAGAGAACCCGCAGTTACTCGTACGAGACACTGACGCCGGGCGCGGAGGAGAGTCACCTTAGGGCCTTCATGGTGACCATTGAATCTCACCATGCCCACAAACCGGTGGAATACCGGCACGAGGGAGAAGAATTCATATACGTGATGGAAGGAGATTTGGAATTCGTTCTGGGGGGCAAAGTCCATGTGCTCAAAAAAGGGGAAAGCATTCATTTCAATTCAGACATTCCACATAAGCTGAAAAGCCTCTCCAATGAACCCACTCGCTGCCTGGTGATGCTGTACACGGTTTAAGGCGGCAAAATTGAAATAGCGAAGGGAACGGTGTTATGAAAACAATCGGAAAGGTTTTCGGATTCCAATTGCTGCTCTTGATGGTTTTCTGTGCCATTGCGGCAGATGCGTCCGCCGATGAGGTGATGGATTCCATCAATGAGGCCATTATGTCGTACCAGGACGGCAAATACACCGATGCGGTGGAGAGTCTTGATTACGCTTCCCAGATGATTCGGCAGAAACGTTCTGAATTGCTGAAAACCTTGCTGCCCGAACCTCTGCAGGACTGGACCGCCGACAATGCATCATCCGAATCAACGGGTCTGGCAATGCTGGGGGGTGTTCTTTCGGCAAAACGGGTCTATCGCAAAGGGTTAAGCCGCGTCACAATAGAGATCACCGATTCCCCGGCCCTTCAGAATATTATGGCCATGTTTACAAACCTTGTGTTCACCACGACCGGTGGCGGCAGACTTAAGCGAATCGGGGGGCAGAAAGTGATGATTAAATATGCTCCCGACACCCATGATGGCGATGTTACCGTCATGATTGAAAACCGATGCATGCTTTCCGTTAAAGGTGAAAATGTCAGCGAGCAAAACCTCATCGACTACGCATCCGCGGTCAATTACAAAAAACTAAAACAGTTCTAATTCAGGGAGGGGACGCCCTTTACATATTTACATTTAGACATACACCCCAACGTGTTGCTAACTGTTCATGCCGAGAAAAGCCAGAATAGATGCGCCAGGTGCCCTGCACCATATTATGGCAAGGGGGATTGAAGGCAATCTCATATTCAAGGACGACGTGGACTGTGAGGATTTTCTGGAACGTCTAGAGAACGTTGCTATCGAATCCAATACATTCTGCTATGCTTGGAGCCTGGTGCGGAACCATTTTCATCTCCTGTTGAAAACCGGGAATGTCCCCGTCGCTACGGTGATGCGGCGGCTGTTGACCGGTTACGCGATCCGGTTTAACCGTCGGCACGGGCGAAGTGGCCATGTTTTCCAGAATCGGTATAAATCCATACTTTGCCAAGAGAACATTTACCTCAAAGAATTGATACGGTATATTCATTTGAATCCGTTGCGGGCCGGTATTGTAAGTGATCTGAATGAACTCGATTCGTATCCTTATACGGGCCACAGTGCGATTGTGGGAAAATACAGACGAAAATGGCAGTCAGTTGATTCTGCGCTTTCGGTATTTGACCCGTGGGTTTTGATGGCCAGGGAGGCCTATAGAAAATATGTCGAGTCGGGCATTGATCAGGGAAAGCGCTGGGATCTCGTGGGGGGAGGGCTGATTCGAAGTATGGGCGGATGGGTTGCTGTGAAATCTTCCGGGAAAGAGGGGCGATTTCTTAAAAGTGACGAACGTATTTTAGGCGACGGCGATTTTGTTGCAAATGTACTGGCTGAAGCGGACGAAGCAATGGAGAGAAAATATGCTTTGGCGGCTCGTGGCGTTGACCTCGATATGTTGATTCATTTGGTGGCGCGCATGGTGTCCCTTCCCGTAGAACAAATTTTCGGACCTGGAAAGTCCCCCAAAAGAGTCAAGGCACGACGTCTCATTTGCCATTGGGGAAACGCAGAACTCGGTTTTAGTATGACCCGGTTGGCTGCCAATTTGGGAATTTCACTGCCGACCGCAAGCGTTGCAGCCAAAAAGGGCGCACAAATTATTTCTGAAAACGAGTACTCACTAACCGATCTATTGAATGTAAATATATAAAGGGCGTCCCCTAGATGGTATATGTTTGTATTTACGGTGGGTTATATCAGGATCTGGATTTTGATGCGCGGGAACACGTCAGAGAAAGTCTGAGACATCGGATTGAAGAAAAGGGTGTCCGCTTTCTGGAATACTGCTGGGTTTGGGATGAAAAGGATCGGTGCCTTCTTGTTGCCGGAACCTACCAGCGGATGGCTGATGCAGCGCATTGGATCGAAAGTCTGCAAGAAATGGGCTTTGAAATCATCGTTCGAACGGATCTTCCGGGGGTGTGTTCGGAAGAAACCGAGTGTTCCGGCGCAAAAACCCTGCGGCGCGGATGGGATTTAACATCGCGTCGGAGCCCGAAATCGAGTCATCATTAAGAATGGCAGAAGAATCATTTCAAATTTTGGGCTCCTTCCACCAGGGATAAAAATCAGGCATATCCGTCGAAGGACGCAGGGTAAAGTCTGGTTTTCGCTTTTCAAGGAAGCTCTGTATCCCTTCCCTTGCATCCTTTTGTTTTCCCGCCCAGTAGAAACAGCGCGAATCCAGAAGATGCGCGGACTGGGGGTCCTTTTCGCCCAGTCCGTGCCACAAAAGCGCTTTGTTGAGTGCCACGGAAATCGCCGATGTGTTGGTCACGATTTCGGTTGCGATTTCCATGGCCTTCTCCAGCACTTTTTCTTTCGGCAGCACATAATTGAAAAGTCCGGAATCTTTTTCTTCAATTGCACGAAAAACACGTCCCGTATATGCCAGTTCAGTGGCTTTGCTGATACCCACGATACGGGGCAGAAACCAGGAAGAACATGCCTCCATCACGACGCCGCGCTTCGCAAATACAAAACCGATTTTGGCGTCTTCCGCCACGATGCGCATGTCCATGGGCAGGGTCATGGTGATGCCGATACCGACGGCGTGTCCGTTAATGGCGGCGATAACCGGTTTTCGGCAATTGAATATGGCCAGAGCAACCTGCCCGCCGCCGTCACGGTGCTCTCCAATGGAAGTTTTTCCTGACTGGTCAAAACTGGAACTGCCGCCGGAAAGATCTGACCCCGCACAATATGCGCTGCCGGCCCCCGTTACCACGACGACCCGAACCGTGTCGTTCTGATCTGCTTCTGTAAAGAGTGCGATCAATTCGTCACGCATGACGGGGTTAAAGGCGTTCATCCTTTCCGGCCCGTAGAGCGTTATTTTCGCCACGCCTTTATCAATTTCGTATCGGGTCTGGGTCAAATCCATTGGTTTTCCCTCGATAAGGATCAAAAGCTGTTTTTTTCCAAGGAATGGTTCTTTTCCGGAACGGGTTTTGATGGCTTTTACCATGAAAATACATTTCAAGCTGTTTGTCCGTGAGAGCGGCGTCCCACCGCGACAGTCGCGGCGGGACGCCGCTCTCACAAGGCAAAATGTTCATCTTCGGGGGTGACAAACCCATTGTCATGAGCGTTTAGCCGGTAATGGCGCTAGCAAGATTTGCTGCCAGTGCACCGGCTTCATCACCCAGTTCCTCAGGTGCCGTGCAGAATGGGAGGATGAAGTTACCTTTGGGTATTGTTTTGGTGTAAGCCGAAAGACCGGTGAAAATGCTCTGGATGGCATCACAGTTTCCTTCGATGGGACCGGCGCAGGTGACCAGCAGCGCAGTCGGTTTGCCGCTGATCAGAGAGTCGTGGTCAGGGGTGCCATAATCGGAAACCAGACAGACATGGCGGTCTAT
>JAJDOH010000286.1 GCA_022340265.1 Deltaproteobacteria bacterium
CCCCCGAACTGATGATTCTTCGATCCCTTTCACTCGGCCACAACGCGCATTCCTTCCCTCATCGATCCTTCCCCCGAAATGATCTTCGCACAACTTTCCTTGGGCTTGATAGAAATAACCTCCAACACCCCGTCCCTTCCAACAACGCCAAATCGCGCCCCTGTTCGAACGCCCGCTTCCTCACCGATATTGAGCCAGATCTGGCCGCCCTCCAATCTAGAGATTGTTCCTCTGAGAGGATACAGCCTTCCCAGCTCGTTCGAAAGGATTGTTGATAGGGTCTCTGTGATGACTGCAGTTGGAACAGCATTTCCAAATGACTGGTTTAGGGCAGCCCGAATGCGCCCCGTCTCTGTTTCTATGAGGCGGGCAGATATCTGGGTATGAGCCCCGAGATATTGGATTTGTCCGAAAAGGATAAGCTTTGCGGCGATCAGTTTTCCAAGAGCCAGTACCGTCGTTCGATCCACCAAACCCGAAGTGCCCAGCTTCATTTCTTCCAGAAGTCGATCCAGCATGGCACGTTCGACCAGCTGTATCCGGCCGTACCGAAGCATCTGTTCCGAGATGCCTGCAATGATGAGCTTTTCCTCCCCCTCCTTAAGGGAATAGCCCTGTACCCGGAAATCCGTGATCCATAGGGTCAGTGGAGTGGAAGTCCATTCATCTGAAGGAGGTGCCTGAGGGACAGATTCTTTGGATTCCAGCAATTCTCTGACCATTCGATTAATACGCTCCCTTTTCTCATGATCGCTTGTGAGGGAGAGTTTCTCATTTATCCGGGCCATGAGGAGTGGAAAGGATGGATCTTTTGAAGCCAATTTTTGAGCCTTTGTGAAAAGCTCTAAGGCCTCCTCGTAATCGCCCCTCTCATCGAGTAGAACTGCCTGTGATTGATATCCTAGAACGTTTTCAGGGTCCTTCAGGGTTGCAGATCGATAATAATTCAAGGCTTCATCCGTCTTTTTTCGAATGGAGGCGATGCGTCCCAGACCTACAAAAGATTGTGCCTTTTCCGAATCGGAGCTTTTTGCGGCATTCAATACGTTTTGATATCTTTCTTCGGCCTCATTCAGGTTCCCTTTTCCAAGATAAATGTCTCCTTGAATAAGGTAACCCAGCCCACTTTGTGGCTTTCTTTCCACCAGGATTTTCGAAGTCTTGAGTGCTTTGTCAATATCTCCGGCCTGGTAATAGGCCAGGGCATCCCGTTCGTATTTTCCGGCGTCGCTCCTTAGGAAGCCGGGATAACCCCATAGCAATACCGATAGTAGGGCCAAAATGCCCATAGCGGCATAAAGCCAGAGATGTTTTCTATCACGGGATTCCTCCTCGGTGAAATGGACATCCGCTTTCTCTGACCGGACCTTCGGCTCCAAGGGTGGAGAGGGCGGTATACGAACAGATGATGACACCGCGCGCCGAGATGTTTCGACTCTTTTGGCCTGATCCATATAGTTGAAAGCTGGGTTCCCGTACAAAACATAGCTGGCCCAGAGAATAGACTCCTCACCATATTTTCGCAACGAAATGCGACGGGCCTCACGCATTGCATGACCTACCGTCACTCCGGTTAAAAGCTGTTTGTAAAAGTCAAGGGGAAATTGCCGGCCCGATTCGTCCATGATATCCCAAAACGTGCCCACATAATGCTTGACCCCGGCCAAAATGAATGCATTGGCCAGGCCAAAAATCTCATTCTCGAATGTCTTTTTCATGACCCACTGCCCGGCCCGGGCAGACTGGCATGCGTTTGAAAAGATGAGCGCAGGCATGCTCGCAGTACCAGCCATCTTCTTGATCTCTTCTGCCTTCATGGCTCCATTAAAAAGGCGCCAACCGCTCTGCCCCGGATCTTCCTGCACATGGTCCGCATGTCCTGCAAAGTGGACCCAATCATAATTCCTTATCTTTTCTCTAACGGTATCTGAAGTGATGTTGCCGGTCAGCAGGGAGACGGCCACGGAATCCATGTGTCCGTCCAGGAAATCGCGTATCTGTATCCCCTCTCGGTTGGCACCCTTCAGATCACCCAGGGGATCTGCCAATATCAGCATGTCAAAGGGCCTTGCCAGTGAACGCCCCTTTCCACCAAAAATGCGTTGTCGCGTTCTGACCGAACGGCCCATACTGAATTTCTGGCAGAGAAACTCCCTGCCATCGTGAAGCAACTCCCAGGGAACGTGCACGAGCCGTTCATCAAGATCGAGGATCAAGTGATCGGCACTGGTAGTTCTAACTTTCTCTTTGACATTCGTTGTGAAAAGTTCGTCTGAGAGGACCTGACCAATTTCTTTGAGTTTTCTCAATACTTCGGGGACGATATTTCCCTTTTGATTGGCATTGTTTAGGATTTCCACCAATTCCTGATTACGGCTTTGGATTTTCTCTAAGGGAACTCTAAGCTTTTCGTACTGATGAACGGTGTCCTCTTCACCTATTATCTGTTCATGGGCGCAGATTCGGATTTGTTCCCCTTCCAGTGCCACCTCGATCCGAAACAGGGTCAAGGGACGACCATCTTTACTCAAAACGGTCTTTTCCGTATCACCCGCCTTGGATTCCGGAGCAAGGGCGATATCTTCCGCTCTCCAAAGAACCTGATAGAGCCTCAAGGGATCTGTCTTTCCCTTTACCTGTTTGGTGTCGTAAAACCTGCAATGGATATCCTTTTGACCGCGAACTTCTTCACACACGGCCTTTGAGATCAATATTTGATCAGGCTCGGCCAATGCCTCGATTCGTGATGCCACATTCACCACATCCCCGGCTATCAGATTATCGTCCTGCAATATTTTGCCCGCATTGATACCGATCCTTATATGGATCTCATCTTCAGGCGTGTCTGCTTCGAGGTTATTCTTCCAGAGACCCCTTTGAATAGCCACGGACGCCCTCACCGAGGACAACATGCTTGAAAAGGATGCAACAACACCATCTCCTACCAGGTTTTCAACTTTTCCCCCATGATTCTTAATGGCCGCAAAAACGATATCATGGTGTTTTTGGAGCCACGCCTGGCCGCTGATGTCTCCCTTTGTGGCCATATATCGGGTGGCATCACAGACATCGGTGAAAAGAATGGCCATTTTCTTTCTGAATTTTTCCTGAAGGATTTGGTCGAGCTGAGCTCTCTCCCGCAGGAGCTTCGAAATCTTATCGGATTGAGGCCTAGGGGTTTTCTCAGCATCTTCTCCCATGGTGGGGCTCCTTATATACATCGGAACAGGTGACAGGCATCGAATATTTCCACCTGTTCCAAAAGTTGAAAGACTCCTCACTGAGCCAGTACTGCACCCTGCGGTTTATTGTCCTCCGTTTCTCAAATTCTTTTCCTTCTAAGCACGTTGAACCAATATAATCAATGGGAATCGAGGGAGATCGTTCATGCTGGGAGAACCGCCAGCGCTTGCTTAGACATTCTTCGTAGTGCCCGGCGTCTGAAATGCCTGACACGGGGATTCAGCGTATCTATTTATTTGAGGAAATATCTGACAAACCTGAAGCCTCATCAATGGCCCCCAGCACCACTCTTTTAAATGACTCTACCCCGCCTGTCGAGTCTGAACCGGGACCCGAGCAATCCCCGGGACAATCCTTATTAAACACCAGAACGAATTTGCCTTCCAAATATCTCAGCCAGATCTCGTAAAGACAATCGCAGCTGAGCGTTTCGCTTGTCGACAATGAAATTGTGCCACAGCCGCCGGTATCGGAATAAAGGCTATAGGTGTAACTTTTCGCACATTCCAGATCGACACACGAACTGTAATTGCCGGTATAGGAATTCAATTGATATCCACCGATGGTGAAGCTTGCGTTGAAACCATAACCATTGCAAGCCACATTATTATAAAATACGATGGATGCATCTTTTTCCGGTGGCGGCGGTGGTGCAGAGGATTGGGCGAGGGTCAGTTTATCAACATGAGCACTTCCGTTACGAATGCTCATGCTGTTCAGCACGGTTTCCGAAGTTTGATCGGTGTAGGCAGAATTATACCCACCCTTTAATTTTAGTGCCTTCCCGTTGTTCAGGGTGATATCTTCACCGAGCGTCCCGCCGACGATCTTTATGGTAGCGCCGGAGCTTGCAACATTAATGGCCTCTTGCAGGGATGTGTAGCAGGGGAGGTGCCCGTTGCATGTCGCATCATATTGATTCACGTAAACGGTATCAGTGGGCGAAAGTGGAACGAGCTGAAAATTTACCGTAACCTGGGCGCCTTCCATGAGCTGGACCCCGGAACTCTTTTCCTCATAACCATCGGCCTTTGCCGTCACGGTCCATTTCCCTGCTGGATGGAGGAATATATAAGTTCCATCTGCTGAAGTCATGGTTTCTCCACCCCCATCAGTAATAACCTCTGCCCCATCGATCGGTTGGCTGGTTATTGAATCCGTAACCGTCCCGAAAATTGTCGCAGGAATGACTGAAGTGGTTGTAAACACCTTGTCCTGCCCATATGTTGTGCCGGCGTCATTTGTCGCCACGATGCGGCAGTGGTATGTGGTTTGAGGACTCAGATTCGCTACGTTGCTGCTTACGGATACGGGGCTTATCCCGGATCCGGCGCTTCCTGCACTTGTTGTGTATCCATAACTGGTGGTTGTCCCATACTGAAAATAGTAGATCGTATCGGAACCGTTGGGATTTACCGAGCCGTTCAGTGTTGCCGTGCTGGATGTCACTGAGGTAGCGTTCTGTGTGGTCGCCGTAGGACGTTGAGAGCATTCAGAACAATAATAACTACCAGAGGAACCGCACCCAGTGGCACAACAGCCGATCCCCGCTACGGGGCATTGATGGTAAGATGCACTTGTCGTCCCGTCAACGGTTATATACCCTTCTTCCCAATACCCACAACCGCTGAGCGTATAGTAATGTGATCCTGCCGGAACATCGGAGAATTGAACGTAATTGTAGCAGTCCATTGTTTTTGACCCTCCGCAATAGGTGGAGGTGGCAGAGTCCGTGGCTAAAGGCCCATCACAGTTACCAAGCGTAAACGTAAAACTGCAATCAGCCTCTGAACACAAGTAAACAGTAGAGCCAGCACACGCATTATGATGGATCAAAAGGATACAAATTACCATACTGAATAACACAGTTATTCTGATTTTATTGAACATTTGAGCAATACCTCCTGGATTCTCTCAATGAAAGGATTGAACTGAGTTACATAGCACCTATCATCTTTTTAGAACCACATACCACAGGCGATTTCGCTGGCTCCTCTTAGATTATCACGACAGGTCGCCGACGCTTCTCCTGCCACCCAAAGGTGCCGGTTCCCGATCGCGCAAAATCATCCGGCCAAAGATTGTTTAAAAGTGCGCAATCATCGAAGCATAGACCGTATGTTCACGCACATCCTGGGAGAAATCAAAATTCCTGAGGATTGAGTCTCCCACGTTGTTGCCAAATCGATATTGGTAGGCCAGGTCAAAGATAAACCAGCCGTAAGCGATTCCGGATCCTGCACTGACCCCGAAATATGCGTCCGGGCTCCCCTGGGCAGGGGCCGGGTCGTAAAAAATGCCTCCCCGAAGGGGAATCACGTAGTTTTCCCTTATGAAGAGATATTCCGCACCGATCCTGACCTGGTGGGTGGCATCCACGTCAGATTCGCTTTCCGGCAGACCGGTGATAGGGCAGGTCTTGTTCCCTTTGGAATCCTCGTAGACATAGTCTCCCCATTCGGTGCGGTAAAAGTCCGCCGCCAGGGTGAATTGATCGGAATACCGGTAGGCGACCCCGATACCGTATGACATGGGCATATCCAGCTTTCCGTCGTCCCTGTAGGGGGTGTTGACTTTGGAATCAATGTAGGGGGTGTCCGGGAAATCAATGTAGGAGTTGAATTGTAAATTGCGCTCCAGATCTGCGGTGAATGGGGTCTTGTAAACGGCGCCGAGGGTCAGTCTGCTGGTGATGTTCCACAGGATGCCGAGGTTAGCGTTGAAACCGCTGAATGAATATTCGTCCCTGCTATCAGACCCGCTGACGAAAGGTTTGCCGTAAAAACTCCCGGTCCCGCTAGTCTGGACCTCCTGCACCCACCCATTCTTATAGATACCGTCTTCCCATAAATTCAGAGTAAACCCGAAAGAAAGGTCAGGAGTTAACTGTATGGCATAGGCCAGACCATAGGCCGAAAGGGTTCCGCTCTGCTGATAGTCGATATGTTCGTCCTCGGACAGTGTTTCGGACGATCGGGAAAGGGGGAAGCGCCATTCTCTGCTGAAATCGTAGAGGTTCTGGTAATTCAGGGAAACCACCATGTTTCGGTCAAAAATGGTGAAGGGGTAGCTTGCGCTGAGATAGTTGAGCCTGGCCTCGGATACACTCTGGTCCCCTGAGGCCTCCGGGTTGGTGCCGAAAGTATTGTCCTCGGTCCGATAGAAATAGGCACCCACAACCGACACCTCAGGAGTCTCCAATTGCGTGAGTCCCCCGGGGTTCCAGGATGCGGCCGTGGCATCGTCCGCAACGGCGATGAAGGCTCCGCCCATACCCAGCGCTCTCGCTCCTGAACCCACCGGGTTGGGGGATGAGGGGATTTCAATCCTTTGCAAAGGCGAACCTGCCAAGGCGGCATTGCCCAGCCAAAAAAAAGGAAAAAAGACAGCTCCCATAAAAGGGAGTGAGAAAACGGCTCGAACTGAGAAGAGTGCCTTTATCCAGGACTTCCTAAATATTGTTTTTTTTTCCTTTGTGGGGGAAATCATTGGCTGATGACCTTGTCCAGGGGCTTGATCAGGGCACAAGAAGACCTCTCTACCATTTCTGCCTTGGACATTTCAGGCATGACCTGGATTACCCGGGCGTGTCCACGGATATGGCAATCCATGCCGAGAGGCCTTCCATTGAGCGGATGTTTTATGGATTCTTCTTCGTAGACGACCAACCTTCTCTGAAGATCGATCTTGCCTTTTCCCATGTCAGTCAATATGGTATTCCCCTCCTGTTTAATCACCGTTCCGCTCACCAAAGGGAACCGCCTGTGGACCTTGATGGCCATCCCTTTCGCAAGGGTTTTAAGCGCCTGATGTTGCTTGATCTCGTCGTAGACATCTTCCACCGCCAATATTTCTGAAGTCTCCGTGTCTATCACACGGCCCACGATCTCGATGCCTGTGCTGGTCTCAAGGATGTTTCCGCTAAGGATGGTCTGAGCGGCAATCAGCCTGCCCAACCGCAGAGCCGTTTTCTTATCCGCCAGTTTGGTGCGGCTGAGCTTCTGTTCTTCAAGGATCAGATCCAGTCGATCCCTCTCAACCACCCGAAAACGACCTTGCTCAACCAAGGCACCAATGAGGTTGTCTTGAAAGGAAAGGCCCGCTTCCAGGGCAGTGCCTTGTTGTGCAAAGGGAAAAACCGCGAGGCTGAGTCGCTCGGCCAGTTGCAGGGGTTTGGGAACGATTCGGGTGACCATGATCTTCTTGCTCGCCTTGTTCCCGGCATCATCCACAGCCTCAATGGTAAGGCTGTTTTGTCCTTCCTTGAGTTTAACGATATGATTGAAAAAAATCCGCTTTCCCTTTCGTATCAGAATGGGCTTGTCATTGAGGGTCACCCTTTCAAGGCTATTCTCATCGACCACATGTCCATCCAGATAGATCTTTTCCAGATATACGGTTTGGGAATCGGTCCACCCCTTGATAGAGATCTCAGGTGGTCGAGTGTCTTTCGGCCCGAAGAGGCCGGCCATGAGAAGCCCCGATCCGTCGATATCCCGGCACGCCACCATCAACGGCTTTCGCCTTGTGGAGGGGGCGTTCAATTCAATGTAAGCAGAGGTACGATTTCCAAGCCGGTCAACTGCAACCAGATCAACACCAGGGAGATGTGTCGGCAATTTCTTGGAAAAGGAGACTTCCCTTCTTCCCTTGGTGGGGATTTGGGCGCCATTCAAAGTCAAATGTGTGATGCCGGCTTCGTCATAGGCAGAACCTTTTATCGTGGCCAACCCTCCCGGACCGTTCGGGTCCGTGTACACGTCTTCAAGAACAATCAGTGGCCCTTCGCGATCTACGTGGATGAGAACATGTCTTCGGCTGGTTTTCCCCGGCAGATTTTGGGCCACCACTTCAATGGTGTGCGGCCCCTGGTCGAGGGCCAAGTCCTCCTTGAATGAAACCTGACTTTTTGAACCCCCCAAATAGAGAGGAGCCCCCTGGATCGTGACCTCCGATACGAAGTTCTCATCTTCCGCTGTACCGGAAATCAACACTGGATCCTCTCTGGTCCATACCTCATCTTTCTCAATATCGAGCCTAAGCGTTGGAGGAGCAATGTCACGCCCCGTCTTTTCTATCAACCCCTTTCTGACCCGATCCAGATAAAAACCGGCTTTGGCAGAAGAGAATTGGTTGAGGGAAAGGGTGAGCTCCTTTTTGGCCTCCTCCAGGTCCCCCATCCGAAAATATACGATGCCCAGCTCCCTATGGGCAAAATAGTCCACAAAGTGCATCCCGTAGGTTCTGGCCATGCGCTGATCTTTTTCCCTTTTTTGGATGGCGGTTCTGAAGTCCCGGGCCGCTTCCTCAAAGAACCGCCCGTCCGCGTAGGAAAGACCCCGTTCGTAGTAATTCCACCACCGGCCTCTAAAAGAGCCCTGCACCTTGCCGTATGTCTTGCCGTCGCTTATATGAATCGGTGCTTTTTCCTGCACGGCACAGGAACTAACAGAAAGCGAACCAATCAACGTGAGAGCAAGAAAAAACCGTTGAAATGCCTTTTTAAGGACGGGGCTTAAAAGGATCTTGGGAGGTCTGGAGTGGGAAGACCTTGTTTTGCGCCAAGGGTACCGGTATCGGCGTTGATTTTGGCGGTTTATACAAAGACAGAAAAGGGGCGAATGGCAGACAGCCATCCCTGCTGGAAGTGGCGTTCTAGAGGGAGCGGAATCAGATTGTAAACTCGAATGAGGCATCTGCTCACTATTTTCGGTTATGGCCCGAAATATTATGGCCTGACAGATTCCCCCAATTATCCTCTAATCTGCCCTATTTTCCCTAGTTTAAAAGAAGGAATACTTGTAAGGATGAAAACAGTGTCGAATGCTAGTTAAAACACCACCTTTTGTCAAGGTTTATTGAATGGTTGCTAGCAGTCTGTCGGCCTTGAACCTCTGATTTTGGGTCCACAACGGCCGAGTTTTTCTGTCCGGCCGATT
>JAJDOH010000330.1 GCA_022340265.1 Deltaproteobacteria bacterium
AACTGACCGCCCTGGGCAACCACTTGAACCTGATGACCCGGAACTTGAAAGAATTGGCCATCCAGGTTTCCCAAGGCGTGCAGAACATGACAGCGGCCACGGCGGAAATCCTGGCCGCCACACAGGAACAGGCGGCCACGGCCAGCGAACAGGCGGCCAGTGTCAGCCAGACGTCCAGTACGGTGGACCAGGCCCGGCAGACGGCCAAACAAAGCTCCGAGCGCAGCCGCCAGGTGGCGGAAATAGCAAAACAATCCATGTCCGAGGCGGAATTGGGCCTTACGGCGGTGGGGGAGACCTCCGCTGGGGTCAACCGGATTAAGGAACAGGTGGCCAGCATTGCTGAGAATATTCTGGCCTTAAGCGAACAGACCCAGCAGATCGGAGAGATTATTGAAACGGTCAATGATATTGCGGACCAGTCCAACTTGCTGGCGCTCAACGCCGCCATTGAAGCGGCACGGGCCGGCAAGGCGGGGAAAGGATTTGCGGTGGTGGCCGGGGAAGTGAGCAGCCTGGCCGAACAATCCAGAGCGGCCACAGTCAAGGTCAAGGAAATCCTTGGCGAAATTCAGAAATCCACCAATGCGGCGGTCATGGTCACGGAAGAGGGGACCAAACGGGCGGATGTGGGGGTTAAACAGGCTGAAAAAGCGGGAAAAGCCATTCACGCCATCAACGAGAATGTTAAAAAGGTAACCCAGACCATCTCACAGATCGCCGTGAGCAATCAGGAACAGCTGGCGGGCATGGACCAGATTTCCAACGCCATGGAAAACATCAACCAGGCCACCGGCCAGACCGAAGAAGGGACACGTCAGGTGGAGGAATCGGCTCGAAGCCTCAATGCCCTCGCGGAGCAGTTAAAACAGATTGTGGCGCGGTATCGCCTGAGTTAGAAGTCCCATTTCATTGGAGAAATATAATGGATCGTGAAGAACTTCAGCGTCAATTGATAGCGACCTTCAGGGTGGAACTGGAAGAACATACGGCCGCTTTGAACAAGGGTCTTCTGGAAATGGAGAAGAACCTGGCCGGCGGTGAAAAAGATGAATTGCTCAAAGCCCTGTTTCGCTCGGCGCACAGCATCAAAGGATCAGCCCGTGCCGTGGAATTGAAGGACATCAGTACCGTGGCCCACAAGATGGAAGACGTACTGGGGGCACTCAAAAAAGGAGATTTGGAGTCCTCTTCCCAACTGGTGGATGGATTGCTTCACGCCACCGATCTTCTGACGGAAGCCATGCGGCTTCATCTTGAAGGAGGCGGTCTTTCCTTTGAAGCGAGAAAATCGGTCATGTCCGAACTGGATGGGGTATTGCGGGGGGAATTGACCGATAAAAAAGAGTCCCTCAAGGAACCTGCCCCCAAGGAACCTGTTCTGGTTTCATCCCATGCGAAACGGCAATCGATTGAAACGGAACTGATATCAGCAGAGGGAGAAAAAGATCCATCAACCCGAAAGTCCGGGGAAGACTTTACTCAAGTGAAAGCCCCTTCAAAGGAATGCGAACCCGAGGAGGAAATCGTAGCCACATGTAAGGATGATGGTGCAAAACCAAAAAAGACTTTTGCCCGAGATATGGCGGGGAATACCATTCGTGTTAAAACTGAAAAGCTGGACGCTCTCATGGCGGGAATGGGCGAACTGCTGGTGGCGCGAATGCGCATGGAACAGCGCCTGGGAGAATTGAAATCCGTTCAATCCGTACTGGGTGGATGGGAGAAACTATGGCGAAAATCCCGGGCAATGAAGCGCGCGGTGGACCGCCGAGGGGAAGGGGATTCGGAACTCGCCGCTCTTCTCGACTTTTTTTCCATCAATGAAAATCACCTAAACAGCGTGGGTCGAAACATTAACCGACTCTCCGAGTTGCTGGAGAGCGACTATCGTCACCTGGCGCTCTTGACCGATGAAATGCAGAACGGTGTGCGACGGGTTCGCATGGTCCCCATCGCCACATTGTTTGATCTTTTTCCGCGAATGATCCGGGATATCGGCCGGGAGAAGGGAAAAGAAGTGGAACTGGTTCTGGAGGGCGTCGAGACTGAAATTGACCGGCAGGTCCTTCAAGGATTGAAAGACCCGCTGACCCATCTGCTCAGGAATGCCATTGATCACGGTATCGAAACACCGGATGAGCGTTTGAAAAGGGGCAAAACCCGGCAAGGCATCATTCGGCTCAAAGCTTTACAGAGCGGGAACCACATCGTTCTGGAAGTGAGCGATGATGGAAGGGGCATTAATTTGGCGGCGATTCGTCGGGCGGCGGTGAAAAACAATTTCATTACCCTGGCGGACGCTGAAACCCTCAGTCCTGAGGAGACCATTAACCTGGTGTTTCAATCGGGTCTTTCCACCCATGTGACGGTCACGGATCTTTCCGGCCGGGGCGTGGGAATGGATGTGGTGCGGGAGCAGCTTGAAAAACTGCACGGCCAGGTGAAAACCCATACCGAAGCGGACAAAGGGACCTCTTTTATTCTGATTCTTCCGTTAACCCTGGCCACCAGCCATGTATTGATGCTGAAGGTGTCCGGTCAAACCGTTGCGGTTCCCAACACCACGGTTGAGCGGATTTTGCGGTTCAAACCGGAAGAGATACGGCGCATGGAAGGGAAACCCGCTGTTCGTATTGACGGCCGGGTGTTGCCCCTGATCTCCATGGCTGACATTCTGGAACTGCCCATTAAAGAAAAGGCCGAGAATGATAGCAAGAAGATCGGGGTGGTGGTCCTGGGGGCGGTGGAAAAAAGACTGGCGTTTCAAGTAGATGAATTTTTGGGCGCCCAGGAGGTGGTGGTCAAGAATCTGGGATCGCAGTTGCAGCGGGTGCGAAATATTTCAGGGGCGACGATCCTGGGGAGCGGCCGGGTGGTGATGATCCTGAATGCGGGAAGTATTATTCATTCAGCCCAGGGGTTGCGGGGAAGCTCTCTATTCAAGAAAGCACGGGTGAATGAAAAGGTCGTTAAGAAAGTACTGGTGGTGGATGATTCCATTACCACCCGGACCCTTGAAAGAAATATTCTGGAAAATGCGGGTTACACTGTTTCCCAGGCCACCGACGGCATGGAAGGATGGGAAAAAATGCAGGAAGAATCCTTTGATGCGGTGGTGTTTGATATTGAAATGCCCCGCATGAACGGCTTTGAGCTGACGGAAAAAGTTCGGCAGGACAACCGCTTCGAGCACCTGCCCATTGTGCTGGTGACTTCACTGGAATCCCCTGAAGACAAACTGAAGGGGATGGAAGCGGGGGCGGATGTCTATATTACCAAAGGTAGTTTTGATCAACAGGAACTTCTTGAAACCATAGAACGTTTAATCGGGTAGTGATATGATCAATGTGTTAATTGTCGATGATTCGCCGACCCTCAGGCATTTGATTCGCACTATTTTGACCACCGATCCGGAACTGAATATCATCGGGGAAGCCCGAAACGGAGAAGAAGCGGTGTCCATGGTGGCCCGGCTTCATCCCGATGTGGTCACCATGGACATTCAGATGCCCCACATGGACGGCTACGAGGCCATTCGCCGGATCATGTCCGAAAACCCGGTACCCATCGTGGTGTTAACCAGCACCGAATCGGACATTCGCCTCGGGGCGACTTATAAGGGGGCGGAATCGGGTGCATTGATGGTATTGGGCAAGCCCCGCGGCCTTCCGGCCGATGGTCCGGAAGCCGTTGAACTGATCAATATGGTCAAGGCAATGGCCGATGTGAAGGTGATCCGGCGGGTATGGAAGGTTCAGGAGCGCCCGGAAGCAACTGCAAAAGGGCATGCAATAAGGTACGCACCCCTTTCAATCCCATACCGAATCGTTGCGGTGGGTACGTCAACGGGCGGACCTCCGGCCCTTCGCACGGTTCTGGGTGAGCTCCCGGCCACATTTCCGGTGCCGGTGGTGCTGGTTCAGCATATCAGCAAGGGATTTACCGAAGGACTGGCCAGATGGCTCAACGAAACCATTGCATTGCGGGTGAAATTGGCGGAGGCGGGGGAATCGCTGCTGGCGGGAACCGCCTACATTGCCCCCGATGACGTACACTTGCAGGTCACCGGTCAGGGAAAGGCGGACCTCCTTCAAGAAAGTCCCATGGACGGGCACCGACCCTCGGTGACGGCCCTGTTCAACTCCGTGGCAAAACAGTATGGGCGCGGCGCGGTGGGGGTTCTGATGACCGGCATGGGCAGGGACGGCGCCAACGGATTATACGCCATGAAACAGGAGGGGGCGTATACCATCGCCCAGGATGAAGCCAGTTCCATTGTTTTCGGCATGCCCAAGGAAGCCATTAACATGGGCGCGGCGAGCGAGGTGCTAGCACTTCAGAAAATCGGCCAAAAAATTAAGGAGCTAATCCCATGATACGCGTATTGATTGTCGATGATTCAAAAACCATCCGTATGATGTTAAAGGAACTACTCAATGCGGATCCGGAAATAGAGGTGGTAGGGGAAGCCGTGGACGGACTGGGGGCCATTGCCATGACCCGCAGCCTGAAACCGGATCTGATCACCATGGATGTAATCATGCCGGTAATGGATGGGCTGGCGGCCACCCGGCGGATCATGGAAGAAAATCCCACGCCCATTATCGTGGTAACGGCCAAAAGCAACTTTCAGGAGATGAATGTGGCCTTTGAAGCCATGGAGGCTGGCGCTTTGGATGTGGTGACTAAACCTTCGGGCTTCGGACTTGAACCGCCCAACTGGGAGACCGAATTCCTGCAAAAGGTTAAAAGTCTCGTGAACGTGAAGCCCAAAGCGACTTCCCAGGAGAAATGAAATGCTCCCGGAAGCCAAAACGGGTTTCAACGCCAAACTTCAATCCACTAGCAACGAAAGGGAAGAAAATGAAATATCTTGACAGCTTGAAAGTTGGTAAAAAGTTGGCCATTGGTTACATCACAGTGGTGGTGGCGGTTGTCATTGTGGCAGTGGTGATTCTGATCTCCCTGGGAAGGCTCACTGAGAAATTCTCTTTTGTGGTGGAGCACGACCTGCCGGTCCTTGAAAATGGGATACGGTTGGCGAAGCTCATGGTCGATCTGGAGACCGGCGAGCGCGGGTTTCTGATCACCGGTAAGGAAGAATTCCTCGAGCCATATCATGCGGGCCTGAAGGAATTTGACAGCCTGATCGAAACGGAAAAGAAACTGGTCAGCGACAACCCTCCCCAGGTGAAAAGACTGGAAGAGATCCAAAAACATAAAAGTGAATGGCTCAGTATGGTTGCTGAGCCGGTAATCGCCCTCCGCTATAAAGCCAACAAAGCAAACGTCAGCGCCGATAATCTGCAGGAGGTCCTGAAGGGTGGCGTGGGCAAGGGGATTATGGATACGATGCGCGGTATTATGGATGGGATGGTGGCGCGTTGGCATTCGGCCGGCAACATCAAAGGGGTCGTTCTGACCGATTCCCTGGCCAAGGCCATGGTGGATCGGGAGACCGGCGAGCGCGGGTTCCTGATCACCGGTGCGGAGGAATTTTTGGAGCCATACAACGCCGGTAAAGAGGCATTTACAAAACTTATCCCGGAGTTGCGGGCACTTGTGTCCAACGCACATGATGGAACGGCAACCGAGGACGAGATGAAAAATGATATCTCTCGATTGGAGAAGCTCGCAAACGAATGGGAAACCAAGGCCGCCGGGCCTGAAATCGCCGCGCGGCGGGAAATGAACGCCCAGCCGGTCACTTTTAAAGACGTTGTAGCATTCGTTGAAACCGGCACGGGCAAGGCCATCATGGACCAGATTCGGGGCGAGTTCGCGGCATTTAATAAACTTGAAAATGAACTGAATCTCCAGCGGAGTGCGGATGCAAAGAGGATGGCGACTTTGACCATGGGCATTACCATTCTGCTCATTCTTCTCAGCGTTGGCTTAAGTCTGGTGGTGGGAATCAAAATCTCACGGAGTATCACCGGCCCCCTGGGCAAATTATTGGAGGCTGCAGAGGCCGTGGCCGGCGGCGATCTGGATAGATCCGTGGAGACGCCTTCACAGGACGAGGTGGGCACCCTGGCCAAAGCATTCAACCAGATGACCCACCGCCTGCGGGAAATGTTCGCCGCCGGGGAAGAACAGCGGACGGAAATCGAAAAGCGGGCGGCAGGTGAAGCGGAGCAGCGGAAGAACGTGCAACAACAGAGGGATAACCTGGAGAAGGTCTTTGTCCAGATCACCGAAGTGGCCAAGAACCTGTCCGTGGCCACCACTGAGATCCTCGCCTCCACCAGCGAGCAGGCCGCCACGGCCAGCGAGCAGGCGGCGGCCGTGAGCCAGACCTCCAGCACCGTGGACCAGGCCCGGCAAACCACCAGCCAGTCGGCGGATCGCGCCCAGGAGGTGGCCAGGATGGCCCAGGATTCCTCAAAAGAGGCCGAGCAGGGATCCAGGGCCGTGGAGAGCACCCTGGAAGGGGTCAACAGTATCAAGGAGCAGGTGCAGAACATTGCCGAGAATATCCTTTCCCTGAGCGAACAGACACAGCAGATCGGGGAGATCATTGAAACGGTGAACGACATCGCGGACCAGTCCAATCTGCTGGCCCTGAATGCGGCCATAGAAGCGGCCCGGGCAGGGGAAGCAGGCAAGGGATTTGCGGTGGTGGCCGGAGAGGTGGGGAGCCTGGCGGTCCAGTCACGAGGGGCCACCGCCCAGGTACGAGAGATTTTAGGGGAGATCCAGAAGGCGGCCAATACGGCGGTAATGGTGACCGAAGAAGGAACCAAACGCGCGGACCTCGGTGTAATCCAGGCCCAGAAAGCAGGAAATGCCATTCAGGCCATCAATCGTAACATTCAAAACGTGAACCAGACCATGCAACAGATTGCGGCCAGTTCCAGGGAGCAGTTGGCGGGAATGGATCAGATTAACAATGCCATGGAGAGCATCGGTCAGGCCACGGCACAGACTGAGGAAGGGACACGACAGGTGGAAGAAGCGGCCCAGAACCTGAACGTTCTGGCTGAACAGCTCAAGAGGGTTGTGGATCAGTACAAATCGAGTTGATTTAAATTTTGAATTCTCACGAGGACCCAAAATGCCCAAAAAAGGCGGCATCCTGATTGTAGAGGACAGTCCCACGCAATCCATGTACCTTAAATTCCTGTTGGAGGAAAACGGGTACACGGTTCATGTGGCCCGCGACGGTCGTGAAGGGTTGAATGCGGCATCGGAAAACCGACCTCAACTGATCATCAGCGACGTCATGATGCCCGAAATGACCGGCTACGAGATGTGCCGGGCCATCAAAGATGATCCCGATCTGTCGCTAATTCCGCTGATTCTGCTCACCACCCTTTCGGACCCTGAAGATATTATGAAAGGGCTTGAAGCCAAAGCCGATTTCTACCTTACCAAACCTTTTGATGAAACCGCCCTGTTGTCCCGTGTGAAGGATATCCTGGACCCTACTCTGGAACTGAAGAAAGATGAGAAATGGGAGGAGCTGGAAATTGTTGTCAGAGGCAAGCGGCGAAAAGTCCGGTCCACCAGTACGCGGATCATGAACCTGCTCCTTTCCACCTACGAAAACGCCATGCAGCGGAATACGGAGCTGTTGAAGGCCCAGGAGGAACTTCGAAACCTCAATGAAAAACTGGAAGAGCGGGTCTATGAATTACGGGTTTCGGACAATCGGTTTCGAAGCCTGGTCAAGACCATTCCGGATATTGTGTACCGTATCGATCCTCAGGGCAGATTCACCTTTATCAATGAAGCCATAGAAAGATTGGGGTATATGCCGGAAGACCTTATAGGACAGCATTTCAGCAAGATTATACTGCCGGCCGATGTAAAACGGGTGGACCGTGAGGAGGTTTTGAAAAAACTGAAAGGAAAGAGTACCGGCGACAAAATGGCGCCCAAACTTTTTAACGAACAGCGGACGGGAAAACGAAAAACGGAAGGGCTTGAGGTCTGTCTGGTGCCGCTTCACAAAAAAACGGTTGAGCCCGGATACATAGAGCCGCTCAGTTCGGACTATCTGATCATGGAGGTGAACAGTTCGGGCATGTGGGAAATCAATCCCAATGCGGCACATAGCGATTTTCTGGGGACCGTGGGGGTCATTCGGGACATCTCGGTCCGCAAAAAGATGGAAAAAGATCTGGAGGAACGGGAAGCGCAGATGCGGACCATTTTCGATTATGCCTCCGCCGGTATCGTGGTGATTGATCCGGAATATCACCTAATTGTGGACGCCAATCCCACCGCCGTAAAAATGATCGGCGTTGACAAAGAGGACGTGGTCGGTGCCGTTTGCCATCGCTTCATATGTCCTGCTGAAGAGGGCCGATGCCCCATCACCGATCTCAATGAAACGGTGGACAATTCGGAACGGATTCTCATAACGGCCGACGGAAATGAGGTCCCCATCCTCAAAACCGTGGCCCCCATCATGTTGAAAGGCCGCCGTCACCTGCTGGAGAGTTTTGTGGACATCAGCCAGCTCAAGAAGACGGAAAGCGAGTTGAAATCCGCTCGTGACAACCTGGAAATGCGCGTGGAGGAGCGCACGATGGCTCTTAAGGAGTCACAGGCCCAGTTGATTCAGGCGGAAAAATTGGGGGCACTGGGAACGCTGACCGCGGGGATTGCCCACGAGTTGAACAACCCCATGATGGGCATGCTCAATTTTGCCCAGTATTGCAAGAAACATGTGGATAAAGAGACCAAGGTCTATTCGGTTCTGGACGATATGGAACGGGAGACCAAGCGATGTATCAACATCGTTAAGAATCTGCAGACGTTCTCCCGCATGAAGTCGAACGGGAAAGACACTGTTGAGAGCATCTCCTGCGGGGAAATCATTGAACGCGTACACAAACTCCTTTCCTATCGCCTTGAAAAGGACGGTGTTTCTTTCAACGTGGTCACCTCACCGGATTGTCCCAATGTTTCAGTGGACGTCAGCAGTATTCAACAGGTTTTCTTGAACCTCATCAGCAATGCGGTGGATGCAGTGAAGGATACCGAAAGCCGCGATATTGATATTCAAATCGATCAGGATTCCAATGAGCACGTGATGGTTCGTGTGGCCGACAAGGGATCCGGAATTCCCAAAGATATTCAGGCGAAGATCTTCGATCCATTCTATACCACCAAGGGGGTGGGAAAAGGGACGGGTCTGGGGTTGTCCGTGAGTCGCGGGATTGTTGAAAAGGCAGGGGGCTCCATCGAATTTAGTAGCGAAACCGGAAAGGGTACTGTTTTCAAGGTGCGATTGCCGGTTTGAGGTTTTTTAAGGAGAAAAGAAAATGAGCAAAAAAATCATTGTAATCGACGATGAAAGCGCCATTCGAAAATCCTTTGAACTGGCATTGGAAGATAGTGGTTACAGGGTGGATACCGCGTCGTCCGGTAGAGAAGGCCTGGAGATGCTTCAAGGCGAACCCTATGACCTGGTCTTTCTCGATTTGAAGATGCCCGGGCTAACAGGGGTGGAAACTCTGCGTGAGCTTCGCAAGCGGGACCAAAACATCCCCGTGTACATTGTGACGGCCTTTTATGGGGAATTCGTTGATGAGCTGAGCACAATGGCGGAGGGCGGTACCGATTTCGAAGTGCTCAACAAGCCGGTGGACGGGGATACGATATTCAAAGTGTGCCAAGGGGTT
>JAJDOH010000011.1 GCA_022340265.1 Deltaproteobacteria bacterium
CAACGATGATTTATACTCATTGTGTACCAGGCAAAACCGTCAAAGAGATGAAAAGCCCTATGGATATTTGACTTTTTGGCATGGTTATTGCTTTTATAGATAACGCTACAATTAACGGTATTAACTGGACGGTTCCGTCCACATAATACCTTGTTAGACTCACAAATGACCGGGCCTAGGATTCAGTAAGGAGGAAAGGTGAACTTGCTTGGCAGACTGCTCTCTCAATCTGGAAAGCCTCGCGGACGGTTTGGCCGATTCCTTGTTCGCGGTATGAACTTGGGGCATTCCGGTTTGACGCGTTGGGGTCTTACAAAGGTGGAGATTCGAGAGAACGCGACTGTTCTCGACATCGGATGCGGTGGCGGTCGAACACTCGAGCGTCTCGCTTCCCTCGCTAGCCTTGGCAAAGTGGTCGGTATCGACTACTCGGAGGACGCTGTCGCCGTCGCTCGGAAAAGGAACCAACGACTGATTGCAACCGGTCGCGTTGAGGTCCTCCATGGCTCGGTGTCCTTGATGCCATTCCCGGACGCAACCTTTGACTGTGTTTCAGCAGTTGAGACCTATTACTTCTGGCCTGATATTGCGGCAGGCCTCGCTGAAGTGCGGCGTGTGATGAAACCGAGTGGTCAAATGGTGATCATTGCCGGGATGTACAGCGGATCCAGGTTCAACAAACGAAACATGAGACTGATCAGGGCTGGCGACATGAGGTGCTTTTCTGTGCAGGAGTTCGAGGAGACCCTGCAGGATGCCGGATTCTCTGCTGTAGCTGTCTCCGTGGAGCCCCGAAAGGGATGGATTTGCGTGGTCTCGGAGCTGGGGTCCAAAGATCATATAGGAGGAAAATCACAACGCGACACGGCCTAACCTGGCGTTACACATTGATCGGGATCCCGGGGCGGCCTTTTTTCAATCGCCCTTCAGCTTTCAACGTTTCTTTTAGGAAAGTCCACATTGGGGTCCCGGCAAGTGAACTTTTCGTGTGCCGGGCATGCAAAGAACTAGCGAGGTGAATAGGGGTCATCAAGTCTGCCGTTGACCTTTGCTTGTGCGGTTAAGCGTCAACGGCAGACTCCATTACCCATTTGGTGGGCGAGACCCCCTGGTATATTTTTTGGGCTTTTGTAATTTTATCCGGCAAGGGCGAAATCCGCCCACGTTCCGCACCGATCCCTGTAATCGAAATGCCTTCCGTGATCCGAAAAATTCCAGAAAAAGGAGTGACAGGCCTTTACATTGGAAAGGAAGGGAAGGGTCTGATTTTCGAGTCGGACTGGGCCTCCGTCCGGTCCCGTGGTCAGGGCTTGTTTCATTTCTCCGAACGGCATTTTAAAATGGGCATTTGTTCCATCTTCCGTGATGTCGACTTTGACATACTTGACACCGTATACCTTTTTCATGAGAAGACCGCCGATATTTTCCACCGCCAATACGTCCAGGATTTCACGCTGTTCGGGGGTGGCGTTATCGCTGATGTAAATTCCACCCTCTGACCCCTGTTCCATCAACTCCTTAAAGGACGGGTGCGGTATATCCCCCATGTACAGAAGGGTAATGCCTGCGAGGTCTATGCCGTTCACGCGCCCTTCCTGAATTCTAAACACCATGAAATACCGGCATCCATCGGTGCGATCCCTGCCGAAGTAATAGGGACAATATCCTTCTGCCGCACATGCTTCATTGTAGATTCCCTTTACATGCCATCCTGATTTCAATTCCATGGAAGTACCTCCTTTGAAAAACCAATTTGTTGGGTTAAACCGCGGGAAACCGCCCTTGGAAATTCCCTGGTTTTTTCCTTACGGTAAGGGTAAAAGATGGTCCTGCCGCGTTCCGGACAAAGATGAACGATTTCGAATTCCATTTTTCGACCAATAAAAAACCCCGTTTCGGTTTGAGAAGCGGGGTTTCCAGATGCCCTGAATCATGTTCTCACCTCTTGGGTTTGAGAATGAAAAAAACAACGCTGATGGTAATAATGATGTGATCCGTATAACGTGAATCTATCCTTTTCTGTACTTCTGGAACAAAATGAAGTCAAGGAGAAATTGAATACCCGGGGGGTGACCATTCTAAGGGTAAATGGTGCGGCGAGGAGATCTGTCCAATATGGTGCCCCGTTCTTCGGTATTTTCCCAACCGCCCGCGATGCCGGCAGGCCCGCTTTTTGCTCCGGCTTTTTTAAAAGGCTCAAAAGGATGAATGCTTCTTTGACATTCTTGTTGCAATGCAATAAAACTTCTGTTAGAAAACCATGAGATGTACATTTCGTGCGGTTTTTTTCTATCATGCTTTCGGTAACCAAATCAAAAGGAGAAACCATTATATTATGCCGGCCTCTTTTATGACCCTCTTTCCCCATGTTCAAAACAGCCTCGAGGCGTTGAAGATACCCGTTCAAGCCACCGCAGATCTTGCAGAGACCGCAACCGATTTTCAATCCCTGGGATTTGGATTGTGGAAAGAAAGCAACCATCTCGCATTTGAGCTTCTAAACCGTTTTCTGCCGCTCACCACGCCTGTTAATGAAGAGGACAGCGAAAAACTGTGTGATATGATGCATGGGGGTTTGGAGTCCTTTCTCACGTTAACTGAGCAGAACATTCATGAGAATTTGGCCCGCTTTCATCAGAAAAGAGTGGCAGAGCTTGCCTTCATCAATGTTTTTACGGAATCGGTTCCGTCCCAGGACTGGGAAGTTGAATATGACGATTCAGAAGTCATCCTCGATCTGCCAAGTCTCAGACTGATCGATATTTCGGCGGATGTGAATCACAAAATTCAAAACTACGGTGTCGTCTTTGCGCCCAGGGCAGGGCACCATTCCAACATCGCGGAACGGGTTGCCCTGTACATGAGAGATAGCGGGCTGACCCGCATGGCCGTTGTGGAGCAGAAATGCGCCGAGGATATCCCCCTCTACATGGATGGCGAAAGACATTACGAGGGGTTTGACGGGCAGGTGGAGCAATACCGTAAGGTTCTGGAGGCGCTCAAAGAGCGGACCGGGTGCCCCCCCCACCTGGTGGCCGTCTGTCAGCCGGGTCCGTTGCTCATGAGCACATTGATCCTGTATCCACACCTGGGAAAGACCTTCGGTTCGGCCGGCTCACCCATGCACACCGAAGCAGAACGTGGGTATTTGACTGATTTTTCTCGCATGATGGGCGGGGAATATATGGACAGGCTCATTGATCTGCTGGGCTATACCGTTCCGGAAGAATTTCCCGGAGCCGGCAGAGAAAGCTGGGATGGCCGGATGCATGTGCTTGGCTTTTATTTTCTTGGAGTGGATCAGCATTTCAAGAATTTCAGGCGGCTCTTGTCAGACCTGAAACACGGAAATGATGAAGCGGCCCAGCGCCAGATCAGCTTTTATCACTGGTACAATTACGTGCAGCATGCGCCCGCGGGATTCATACGGGATACCTACAAACGGATTTTTGTGAAGAATGAACTGATCAGGGGAACGCTCTCCGTCCACGGCAGGAAGATCGGCATCAAAGATTATCCCGAATCCGTTCCCATCTGGGCCCTTGGTGGCAGCAGGGATGACATTGCACCGCCCCTTCATGCCACCGGCCATATGGACCTTATCGATACCGTACCGCTGAAAGATAAATTGAAGCTGATCTGTGATGGAGGGCACATGGGCCTTTTTCGTTCCTCCAGGATTTTGAGAGAATACTACAGCAGCATTGTGGCGTTCTTGCTGAAACGCAGCGATAAAAAGGCGTCATAGTAATAGAGACACCTTGTCAGGGTTTGGTGAGGTGGGTCATGATACCGCTGATGTCCAACTCGTTTTCTCCTATGCCCAGGGTTTCCCTATCAATTCCCAAGGCAAGTCCAAGGAGTTGGGTGTAAAGAATGGAAGGGATGGGACGGTTCCCTTTCCTTTCAGAGATGAGCATCCGCTGTATTCGGTCGAATTGAAGTTGGCAATAGGGGCAGGCAACACACAAATAGTCTGCCCCGGACAGACGGGCATCGGCTATTTTCCGTTCCAGCAAATCCATGGAAAGTTCATTATCAACTCCCAGCATTGGGGAGCCGCAGCATTCGAGCTGGCTCTGCCATGCCGTAGTCTCCACCCCGGTAAGTGCAACCAGTTGATCAAAAATGGAACGTGTTCCGGGATCGCTGAACTGGTTAATCTCCCTGGGCCGTAACACATGGCAACCGTAATGGACGGCTATTTTGAGATCCTTATAGGTGCTGACGATCTCCTTTTGTATCTTCTTAACCCCGATATCTTCATATAAAACCTCCATGAGGTGCCTGACCTTGACGCCGCCTTCGTATCGGAGCCCTTCTTTGCCGAGGGTTTTGTTGATGTCCTTTCTCAACTCAGCGTCTTCGCTCATCAATACATTCACATGTTTCAGGGTGCGGTAGCAGCAATTGCAGAAGGTCATGAGGTTGAGGTGTCTCTCTTGCGCCAGCGACAGGTTTCGTGCCGAACAGGCCGCATATGCCTTTTTGCTAGAGTTCTTCAGCGGATATCCGCAGCACCCGAATTCCTTTATGTCGACCACTTCAATTCCCAATTTTGCCAGAATCGCATTGGTCGATGATTCATACTGTTTCAGGAAAACAGGCGTGGTACAACAGCGTTGCAGCGCGATCTTCATTTTCTTTCCTTTCTAGGGTTTTGATAGCTTGTCTCTCAGGCGTTCGGTTGCAAGGTTCTTGAGTTCATAAAAGATGTCCGTGAGGCGAACGCCTTGCGGGCAGCTGTCCTGACATTGATAACACCCGAGACAGCGCCACAGCATATTTGAGCGGTACACCATATCGGGAAGCCCCAGTGCGGCGGCGCGAATGATCTGATGCGGCACCAGCCCCAGGGCTTCGGGAGGATTTTCGTAATTCCTGCACACAGGGCATGCGGAGGTGCAGGTCATGCAGGTGAAACAATACACAAATGATCCACCTTCCGACGATTTTGCCAGCTTCTCTTTAAATGCTTTGTCCATGTCATTTTTATCAATGCGATCGTTCGTATCGATGGACGGACACTCATTGGCAATCGCCTTCTCTATCTGACTCGCCGACTCCCTGAATTGGGCTTTCGGAATCCTATCTCTTCTCAGCCCGCGATAAAAGGAGAGCGGGGAAAGCGTCAACAGTTCGGGATATCCTTCTTGGATAAGTTTTTCCCTGACATTGAACCACAACTCCTGCAAGTTGATACCGACAGGGCACACCTCTGTACAGCGGTAGCAATTGGTGCAGAGATAAATGCCTTCTTGAAGACGTTTCAGATCATTTTCGTCCAGCTTTTTTCCCGATGCCAATGCTTTTACGGCAGCCATTTTTTCCGAGGGGAGAATGTTGCTGTTTGGGATTTCCTCAAAGGCGACCGCCACTGAGCATCTCTCGTTGCAAGTCCCGCAGTGAGTGCACGCATCCAGCTCCATGATCTGCCGGGTGGCAATGTTGGCCGGGTCAGACCGCTCGTTGTCCATGACCGCGTTGACAAGAAGGCTCAACGGGCTGGTAACAATATGAAACATCTTGCTGAATGGAAGATAGGCCAGGCCGATAAAACAGGTAAGGAAGTGTATATACCACAGAACAAGGGGGATGTTCAGGCGATCCAGTACCGTGGCAAGGGGTTTGATCCCCCGTGAAACACCGTAGCTTAAAAAAGCCCACTGGGGACGGGAATGGCAGGCCGCACAGTTCGTTTCATGCAATTGTTTTCCCTGGCTCAGCGTGGCTTCGTCAAAGGGTCCTTTCACATTGGGGGAGGCCACGCCGAACTTTGCTACCCAGAAGCTCTCCAACGCCTTTGCTTCCGCACCCCCTTCCACATCTCCATAGTCCTCCATCATATTTTGATAGCGTTTGTAGGATACAATCTTCGAGCCCTCCAGGAGAAGGCCGGAAATCATTATGACTGCCAGAAGAATCAGAAGGTAGTGATCCATGGCATGTGAAAAAAGCCGTCCTGTCTTAGACCGATGCCGTCTATAGAAGGCGATCCCCAACCCCGTAAGGACCATTGCCAGGGAGAGATTCCGAATCAGCAGAAAAGGATTGAGCGTCGACGCGTAGTCGGGAAAGAGCCGTGAGGTAACGGGAATTTCCAGGGCGTGGAGCACCAGCAACAACATGAACCCGCCGAATATCAGCATGTGCATCACCCAGCGCGGCACACTCTGTTTGAATGTCCTCGATTGGAGAAGAACCTCAAAAATAAACACCCGAATCAGTATCAGAATCTTTGAGCTGAAGAGGGTGGAGAAGACGCCTCTGATTGCGGCGGCCACCCTTCCGGAAAAAGGGATATCCTTGCCATCCACTCCAAGGGAATACCTGAACCATGTGAAAACCTTGAATATGAGACCGATTGAAAAAATCGCAAGCGCCGCATAGAGGGCGGTGTTGAAAATCATAAACTCCTCTCCCGGTGTGAATTTCGGCTTCGGTTTCTACAACCGAAGCCCTTGAGCCGATTCGCCGGCATGACTACCACATCGTGGTATATCATGTCAACAGGAAAATGACGCGGACGCCGGAAAAAATCTGGTGTCCATAGCAATTTTCGTTAAATAATGTCGGTAGGTTAAGCCCAATCAGAGGAAAGGCTGAAAAAGGGATTAGCGCCGCTTGTCTCTTCTCAAAATCAGCAATTTTCGGTGGTATTTTTTTTGGGCGATACCGTACTGGGCGGTGGTACCATTGAAATGGTCCTCTGACCGGATGGGTCAGGGTGCCAATGCCAGCATGCGATCCAGGGCCAGACGCGCATCTGTCTTGACCGCTTCAGGAACGGTGATCACATTCACTTTCCCAATGTTGTCCAGGCTCCACAAGAGATTTTCAAGGCTTATTTTGAACATATTGGGACATAGGGAGTGGTGGAGGGCTAAAACCGTCTTGTCCGGATGCTCCAGGGCCAGCCGATTAATGAGATTGATTTCCGTACCCACGATAATCGGCCTGTCCGAAGGGGCGTCTTCTACATATTTTACGATAAAACTGGTTGACCCCACTGCATCGGCCAGGTCCACCACCTCCTCCGTGCATTCCGGATGGACCACGATCTTGGCCTCTGGAAATCGGTGTCTCATGCTTCTGATATGTTCGGTTCGAAAACGCGTATGCACGAGGCAGTACCCGTCCCACAGAATCACTCTGGCTCCTTTGATGCCTTCCGGAGTGTTTCCTCCCAAGGGTTTCTCCGGATCCCATACAATCATCTCCTCAGGCGGTATTCCCATATGGTTGGCGGTGTTGCGCCCCAGATGCTGGTCGGGAAAAAAGAAGACCTTTTCCCTTTGTTCAAACCCCCAGCCAAAGGCTGTTGATGCATTGGATGAGGTGCAAACAGTACCCCCATGTTTGCCGCAAAAGGCCTTGAGATCGGCGTCGGAGTTCATATAGACGATTGGCACCACCGAACCCGCACCGGCTATGGACGTAAGCTCTTCCCAGGCATTCGCCACCACGATCGGATCCGCCATATCCGCCATCCAGCACCCCGCTTCAACGGCCGGGATCTGAACGGTCTGCTGGGGCCGACTGAGGATCTCCGCGCTCTCGGCCATAAAGTGAACGCCGCAAAAAATGATGAATCTGGCGGTCCGGTGGGCGGCAGCCTTCTGGGAGAGGCCAAAGGAATCCCCTCGAAAATCACCTAAGTCCACGATCTCTTTTCGCTGATAATGGTGCGTCAGAATCAGAAGATCGTCTCCCAAGGCGTTTTTCCGGGCGCAAATCTTTTCAATAGTCTCTTTCTGGTCCACAACAAAACTCATTGTTCGACTGCTGCTCCTTCAGAAGGCCCCTCGTTCCTTATCCGGAAAGCCCGCGATTCGGCTGTGTATTCATCGAAGAAAAGCGTATGGCCTGTGGTGGCCTTCCCCAACGTTCACTCCATTTTCTGTTGACATAAAATACCACATTGTGGTATTTTATGTCAAGATATTTATTACGTATTGAAACAAACAATCTCGGAGGCCCCCCTGGACAGCAAGGAATTCTTTTATTTTCGCAAAAAGCTGGGCAAGACGCAAAAGCAGATGGCGCAACTCCTCGGGACATCCATCAAAGCCGTTCACAGCTACGAGCAGGGATGGCGCGGGGTGCCCGCCCATGTAGAGCGGCAGCTTATTTTCCTCGTTGCCAGCGTGCGAGAGGGAAAGAGAAACCAAAAGCAATGCTGGGTGACAAAAAAATGTCCGCCCGATCGAAAGAGGAGATGCCCGGCCTGGGAATTCCAGGCGGGGAATCTCTGTTGGTTTATTTGCGGCACCATATGCGAGGGAACTTTACAGGAAAATTGGCGCGAAAAGATCAAAATCTGCCGATCCTGCGAAGTGCTCTCCTCGATTATTGAGGGCTTGGAGGGAGATTCATAGCATGACTCAGTGTACCCGGACCGGTTTTTTCTCCATCATTCTTCCTTTTCATTCTCCGTCGATTTCATGGCGGCGCCAAACTGTTCGAGAAAAGGCTGAAAAGGCGTCAGGGCACGAATACCCTTTTGCGCCATGCCTGATAGATCCATTCCCATGTCCAGCCACTTACTGAACTGTTCGTCTGCTGTTTTCTTGTAAATGAGATAGTTTTTGAGGGTCTGCTGGAGATGATTGTCGAAAAAATCCTGAAGAATGTTTCCGCCATATTGAATGATCAGATGAAGAAGAGGCGCCGGCAGTAGGGCGTTTTTCTTCCTGGCCGCTTCCAGTATGATCTGCGTGAGGATGAAAGCCGTAACGTCCTCCCGGGTCTTGGCGTCTACAACCTCAACCTGCCGGCCTTTTCGAATCATTTCCGCCACCTGCTCAAGGGTGATATAGTTGCTCTTTTCCGTGTCGTACAAACGCCTGTTGGCGTATTTCTTGATCAGAATCTTTTCGGCCATTTCAATTTTCCGTCCGTTTCAATCAGATTGGTGTTCTGCAAAAAATATCTAATTGTTTGAGCCCTCCTGAATTCAGAAGATAGAGTACTGTAATACAATATGCTCCATATGTCAAAAAGTTATGTGGCTGATCCCGATGGAAATGGTTCTATGTTTTCTTATGATAAAATTGGTGCGATGCACAAAATGGCCCTTGACATACGATGCAGGATGAATTACAATAATCTTATCATGCAATGGAAAAAACGCTTCAACATTATCAGGGAGGTTGTAATAAAATGGAACCGGTCAAAATTGCAAAACAGATGGTTGAATTTCAGAAAGCCACTTTTGACAACAGTTTCAACGCCATGTCAATGGTCCAGGAGCAGGCCGAAAGGATGATTAACATGGGTTTGGATCAGGCCAACTGGCTGCCCGAGGAAGGCAAAAGGGTGGTCGACGCGTGGCTCAAGAGCTATAAAAAGGGGCGTGGGGATTTCAAAAAAATTGTTGATGATAATTTCACGCGGGTTGAGCAGTTCTTTGCGGGAACGGAAAAAACACAAAAGAAGAAATGATTCGGACGGATCGTAACGAATTGATAATCTTGGGAATAAAGGAGCACTAAAATGGATCAAAATCAGATATTCAAGCAGATGATTGATTTTAATAAAGCCACATTTGATAACAGTTTCAGCGCCATGGCCATGGTTCAGGAACAGACCGAGAAAATGGTCAGCACCATGATGGATCAGGCGACGTGGCTGCCCGAAGAGGGCAAAAAGGCCGTTCAGGAT
>JAJDOH010000144.1 GCA_022340265.1 Deltaproteobacteria bacterium
AGCGCTGTCGATTATGATGAGCTATGATTATCCTGGCAACACGCAGGAGCTTGAGCGCGTCATCGAGTATTCTCTGGTGATATGTCCGGAGGGGGTCCTCAACATCGAACACCTGCCGGAAAATCTGTTCCGTAAATCAAACCGGCATCTCCAGCCGCCGCATCCCGAACCGCTGACCGAAAACGGGTCATTGATGACCGTCGAAAGAGCCTTCATTTACAAGAGTCTGGCAAGAAACGCCTGGAACCGTAAGTCCACGGCAAAGGAGATGGGAATCCATCCGACCACCTTGTGGCGCAAGATGAAACGGCTCAACATGGAAATGCCGGTCAGGGAACGCCGTAAAAAGCCGCGCTGACCTCTGCGACATCCCGGCAGTCTGAGATGTCGCCATGTCATCAGAATTGTTTGTAGATTCTGGCCAACGCATGCCCCGGCGCTTCGATCAACAGATCATTGAAAAAGCCGTAAGGGGTCTGGGTCACGGTGTAGTCTGCCGCCGTCAGACGCTTTGCAGCGTTTTCCAGCAACAACTTCGCCTCATGCGGATCCGCTTTTCTTTCTCCCAGGTGGGTAAAGGAATGCAGGACGATCTGCCGGGTGTCCCACTTGCGGGCCAGCCATTTGGCATTCTTGACGAGTTTGGTTTCCGCCGCACTGTTCGGCTCGAGATCACCCGGTTCCACGTGAACGAAGGCCACCACCACATTCGCATTTTTTTCGCTCTCGAATAAAACCGGACTACGATAATGGCGTCACCCAGGTTTTGTCAGGCCCGAGGATGTTTCAACAACAATGATTCACACCAAGAACCCCTTTTGAAAAGGATCGGCGGCTTCGAGAACGAACTCATGGAACCCCGTGATTAGGGCCTTGCCGGTAATTTCGATCTCCACACCCTTACAGTCCCCTATGGAAACATCTTCACGGACGATGCGACCCTCGAACGTCGTTCCCAAGGGACCGCAATTATAATACGGCTCATTCAAAGATAATTTTCCTTGATGATGAAGCAGCGTCATTTTGGCCGTGGTGCCCGTGCCGCAGGGGGATCGGTCCATGTGTGATTCGCCGTAGATGACGATGCTCTTTCCTTTTTCTCCGCCGGATTTGGAAACCTGATAAAACTCCACCACATCGATGGAGGCAACCTCCGAACGAGTAGGATGGCTTACTTTCAACTGTTCGTTGGCCATTTCAATGATGGTCATCCCCATTTCAATCAGTTGAGCATGATTTTCGGGAATGAGGGCCAGGGGAAGCTGGTCGGATGAGACCATGACGAAAAATCCCCCCACGCAGACGGTGTCAACACGGACTTCTCCCCATTTCGGGACCTTCAAGGGTAATTCGGTTTCATAAACGAAAGAGGGCACCATGCGCATGGTGACGTCTTGCACACGACCGTTTTTCATGTGCACCCGTGTACTCATGGGACCCGACGGCGTATCGACGATCACCGTCGCTACGGGTTCCTCCAACCGAATGGCCCCGATTTCCACAAGGGTGGTAACAGCACCGATGGTGGCATGACCGCAAAGAAAAGGATACCGGCGGGCGTCCATATAAATGAGGCCGAAGTGGGCTCCTTCAGTAGCGGGTTCCGTCACCTGCGCCGCCAAGAGATGCCGGTGTCCCCTCGGCTCCCAAGTCATGAGATGGCGGATGTGGTCCAGATTGTTTTTGTAGTAAGAAAGCTTGTCTTTCATGGTGTCACCGGGAACGCCGTCGAAACCGCTCACAATGAGACGCGTGGGCTCCCCTTCCGTGTGCGAGTCGATGGTGCGCAACCGAAGGGAATACCCATTCGTTGCAGTGGCGTTCAGTTTTGAAAAATCCATGGAGTTTTCCTCCACCCATTCCGTTTGTAAGCGAATACTAACAGCAGAGGAACCCCTTGCGCGTGGGAATTCCTCCGCCGTTAGTTTTTTGAATCCCAAAGTCCACAACCGTTAAAGTCTGACTCGGGCCAGGAGCCGCTAGTCGGCAGCGAATGTGGCTATATCTTCATCGGGGCTATGCTCCGTGGCCAAGGAAATGATGATCAAGGCCGGGGCTGAAACGCCCCATCCGAGGTACGAAGATGCAAACCCGTAGGGAGTGCCCAGCAACTCCCAGATAACGGCCGCAGAACCACCCAGCAGAATACTATAAAATGCCCCCGTAGCGGTGGCTCGCTTCCAGAAAAGAAGACCCAGCATGGGAAAAAACAGCCCTGCCGCCCCAAAGGTGTAGGCGTAAAGCACCAGCTGCAAAATGTCAGGGACGCTGTACGCAAGAACGATGGCCAGGACCCCCAAAATGATGGTGGCCCAGCGAGCGAGATTCACGACCTCTTTTGGCGTGGCGTCGGGTTTGATGAGTTTTTGGTAGATATCGTTGACCAGAATGGCCACCGGACCCATGAGGCAGGAATCCGCCGTGGACATGACGGCGGCGATATAGGCCGCGATAACGATGCCCTGAAGTCCTATGGGAAGAAACATGAGGATCATGTTGGGCGTAGCCAGTTCGGCATCCGCCAACTCGGGCATGTGGTATCGTGCCAACATACCCACCAAGGTCGTCCCGATGGCGAAGAGGGGCCATTCAATGGGAATACCACACAGTATGAAAGCGGTTCGGGCGGTTTTTATATCCTTGGCGGCAAGAATACGCTGAAGGGTCGCAATGGAGATGAACCAGATGGGAAAGATGGATAAGAACCACCCGATACCCGTTTTCCAACCGCAGGCTCCCCAGTTCGTCATGCTGACCGTGTCGGGATTGGCGGCCAATTTACTCATGAGGGCGCTCCATCCGCCCACCTGGTAAAGCCCAATGGGGACCAGGATAAAAACGACGCCCACAAGAAGGACGAAGACCTGAAAGACGTCTGTGAAAATAACCGCCTTGAGGCCGCCCATGGCCGTATAGGCGAGAATGACCGCTCCCGAGACCACAACGGCAACGGTCAAGTTGAGGCCCGTCGTTGCGGTAACCAGTTTAGCCCCCGCAACTATCTGCCCACCCACGAATGCGAACCACGCAAGGCCGATGAGGATGGCGGCTACGGTTCCTGTTCTCCGATCGAATCGCTGTCCGAAAAGGTCCCCGGTGGTCAATCCCTTGACTTTGTCCGCCCACCGCTTGACTTTGGGAACCAGAAAAAAAGCCGCAAGAAAAGCGCTCAACCCCGAAATGGCAATGAGCCATGAGCCCGAAATCCCCATGCTGAACCCCAACCCGCCCATGGCAATACTAAATCCCCCGCCGAGGTCCGTCGCCGCCGCGGAACCGGTGGTCTGAACGAGATTCATACTTCGTCCCGCCGCCAGGAAGGATTCTGTATCCCCTCCTTTCTTTTCAGACCGCATGGTCCAAAAACCGATTCCCAAGAGCACCGCAAAATACAAGACTATCATCATAATGTCTACCCAGTGAAGCGCGCCCATTGTTCCCTCCTTCCCTTGATGTAAATCAAGCCCGGGCCGAGAAATTCACCCCTTAGTCCTTACTGGAATAGATCGTTCGCCCTTGCTTGATGGTTGTATGGATTTGAATGTCTTTGATGGTTTCTTTGGAAACTTTCAGAGGATTTTCCGAAAGCACCACTAAATCCGCCCACTTGCCAGGGGAGATGCTTCCTTTGATATCCTCTTGAAAAACGCCGTAGGCCCCGTTGATGGTGAACATCTCGAGAGCCTCCTGGGCCGTGACGCGATGCTCGGGGTTCGAATGGGCCACAGCTCCCTGAATACCGATGAGAGGATCGATGGGCGTCACATCGCTGTCCGACCCCCCCAGCAGCATAACGCCAGCGTCAAGAATCGCCCGGAAGGGATTGGTTCGTCGAGCACGCTCCTCACCCAGGCGAATCCCATACATGCCGCTGCCCCCCCAAAAATACTCGAAGGCCGGCTGAACCGAACAGATCAGTCCAAGCCGCGCCGCCCGCTCGATATGGTCGGGGGTTGGCAGCTCAAAATGTTCGATCCGGTGCCTTGCACCTTCTCTCGGATGATGCTTCTGAACCTTTTCATACACGGTAATTACCTGCTCGATGGCCCTGTCACCAATGGCGTGAAAGGTGATTTGAAGACCCTCTTTGTGGGCGGAGGCAACGAGATTTTCAAGTTTCTCATCGGTGAAATACAATACCCCCCGGGTGGATGGATCGTCGAAATAGGGTTCCAAAAGAGCCGCAGTGCGAGAACCGAAAGAACCGTCCAGAGCGATGCAGCCGCCCAACCGTTTCAGACCGTGTTCGAGAACGGTTTCCACACGGGTGGTTTGCCAGAACAGAACCAGGTCTATGGAAACCCTGTCCTGATACTTGAGCAAAGCTTCGGCGTCCTTATCGTTGAATAGCTCACCTCCTTCCATGGCGTTAATGGTGGTAACGCCCCTCCTTGCGGCCGCGTCGGCGGTGATTTTCAAGGCCTCTTTTCGTTTTTCAGCGGGGATCATATCGGTGGCCACTTTCTTGGCTTTGAAATTGGCGTCCTGGCGCAATACTCCCGTCACCTGTCCACCGGAATCCCTGTCGACGCCTCCGCTGATTGCGTCCATATCCAGAAGCGCCAGCAATACCGAGTTGACCATGCAGGAATGGGAATCCACCCGATTAAGCCAAGCGGGCCTGTCGGGGGTTACCTTATCCAATTCCTCCAGAGAGGGATATCGTTTCTCCCGCAGTTTCAGTTCGTCCAAACCGGCTCCCAGGAGCAACTCTTTGGGCTGCAACGTACGGGTCTTTTCCCTGATCTGCTCCAGCATCTGTTCATGGGACGTGGTTTGAGCGAAGTCGACTCCCAGCTTACCCAAACCCGTTTGCACGAAATGGGTGTGGCTGTCATAGAACCCGGGAACCATACACCGACCTTCAAGCTCGAAGACCCACGTCTCCGGTCCCATGGACGATTGAATGGCGGCCATGGGACCCGCCTGCTCAATGCGACCGTCTCTTACGGATACGGCCTCGACCACCGGGTTATTTGCATCCATCGTTACAATGTCGCCGCCCTTGAAAATATAATCTATATGTGCCATCTCACCTTCTCCTTACGATTCAATAAGAATCGTTCATGTCAGGCCCAACAATTGCTTGGCCGTAGTGACATCCGCAACAGGACGGTCCATTTCTTTTGCCAGACGGACGACCCGCTCGACCAGTTGCGCATTGGACGTGGCCACCTCACCTTTGCGGTAATAAATGTTGTCTTCGATACCCACTCGAACATGGCCCCCCATGGCAATGGCGTGCACCGAGAGCGGGAGCTGGTATTTCCCCACTCCGGCCACCGCCCAACTCTGGCCCGCAGGGATCCGAGAAACCAGGAACACCAAGTTGCGAAGGTCTCCCGTCGCCCCTCCGGGAACCCCCAAGACAAAATCCACATGGAATCTTTTGGGAATGTATCCCCTTTTCAAATAGCGCTCGACGGATTCCAGCATGCCCAGGTCAAAGATTTCCAACTCGGGCAGGATGCCGTTTTCCGAAATCTCGCGGGCAATAGCTCGAATGATGCCTTCTGTGTTTTCAAAGACCTCCGAGCCGAAATTCATGGTGCCCATGGAGATGGTGGCCATTTCAGGCCTAAGGCCAAGGGGAGCGCATCGTTCGGCCACGGGAGTGCCCACGGCGCCGCCGGTGGAATACTGCAAAATACAATCGCAACGCTCTCGGATCTTCCGGGTGACCGTTTCAAACACATCCTCCCGTTGGGTGGGACGGCCTTGTTCATCGCGAACGTGCAGATGAATGATACTCGCCCCCGCAGCCACGGCATCGCTCGCCGCTTGAGCCAGCTCATCGGGCGTCGTCGGCAGATACGGATAGTCGTCCTCTGTCAATTCAGCCCCGACAATGGGACACGAAATGATCAATGGTGTCATGTTCACCCCTTCCTTTGTTTGTCTTTTGGCGTGACGCAAGTTCCGGTAGCTCGGCAGACTAGTACCGGCTCCTCTAAAACCTTCGCCGCCGTTTCTCCGTGCTCCGGCGATGGGCTGATGACTTTCCAGGCCTCGAATTCCATCGTCCGGGAAGTATTCCCAACCTTGGTGATTTTCCCTTTGGCCTCGATGTAATCCCCGGCGTACACCGGTGCGAGAAACTCGACGGAACTGTAGGCCCTGAAAAGCCCTTCGTCACCGTCATGCCGGATGAGAAGTTCCGTGGCCACATCTCCGAAAAGATTCAACATTCTAGCCCCGTCCACCAGATTACCGGCATAATGGGCATCGTGCATACTCATTCTAAGCTTCAGTGTCGATTCCATAATCCAGATTCTTACCCTCCTTTTCTAAAATCTTCATTGTCATGAAAGACGCCACTTGGGACGGAATCGTTCCAGGCCCGAATCCCGCCTCATACCCGAGTTCCACGGCCAGATCGTTGGATACCCGAGGGCCCCCCGCCACCAAAAGAAAACGGTCCCTCAACCTTTCGGCTTCCAAGAGTTCGATGAGCTCGATAAAATTGCGCTTGTGAGCATCCTTTTGCGTCACCGTCTGAGATATAAGAACCGCATCGGCATTCACCTTGAGGGCCATTTCCAACAGCTCCTCGCAACTCACCTGTGAACCCATGTTATAGGCTTCTATCTCGGGATAACGCTCCAGACCGTAGTCCTTGTTGTAGCCTTTCATGTTGAAAATGGCGTCGATGCCCACGGTATGCGCGTCGGTGCCGATGGAGGCGCCCACGGCCACAAGCTTCCGGTTCAGCTTGGTTCTGATCACTTCGTTGATTTCGTAAAAATCCATGGTGTGGACTTCCACCTCCGTAGCCTTCACCCGGGAGTAATCCAGTGTCGGTGTTGCCCGAGCATAAACCACAAAGAAAGTGAAGCCCTCTCCAATCTTGTGAGCGTGAGCCACCGAAACGCTATGGAAATTGAGTTTTTCAGCATACATCTCCGCTGCTCTTACGGCTCTGGCCCCGTGCTCCACGGGAAGCGTGAAGGACAGCTGCACCACACCGTCATCGAGGGTGTCGCCGTAAGGTTTGATCAGTTCTTTACTCATGGATGATTCCCTCCTCTACTATCCGTTCCATCACGGGGTTGGAATAGTCAGCCGCTTTTTGAAAGACGCCCGAAAGCCCTTTACCGCCATCCACGGGCCGCTTGACATCGGCGAATCGCCCTTGGGCGATGGCCTCCATGAAGCCGGTATGCTTTATGTCCTTAAAAAAATCCTCCACCTCATCCAGGACCTTCTGGGCTCTGCGAGCCACAAGGCCCTCGGGTTTAAAGGAAATTTCGTCTCCCAGGCGCCGGGCGACATTGAAAACGTAATTGACGCTGCACAGAGAATTGTAACGGTCCTGCATCAACGGAGTGTGAATGGCTTCCGTAAGAATCCCCGCTAGATGAATCCCCTGTTTGGTGGTGATGGAAGCCAGATTGAAGAGAGTATCCAGACAGTGGGAATAAAAAATATCCGTGCTCTTGTATTTGGTGGGAGGCATGTACTTGATGGGTGCCTCGGGAAACAATTGCCGGGCAAGTTGTGCATGGGCCAATTCGTACAGAAACGCGTTTTCAATGGCAGGATTGATTTCAAAAGCGTGCCCCAGACCCAGAAGATCATCCGTGAGCAGGGCGCTCTTCCCCATCGCTTCGTTGATGAGCTGAGAAGCCGTGACGGTGAAGGCGCTGTCTACGGCATCGGACGTGGTAAGGTAATTGTCCTCTCCCGTGTTGATAATGATTTTCGCCCGCGAACAGATCAATCGGCTGAAATACTGATCGACGAAGGTGCGTTTCATGTTGATGTCACGAAACAGAATCCCGTACATGGAGTCATTGAGCAAAACGTCGAGATCCGCATAGGCGGCGCAGGCGGCGATTTCCGCCATACAAAGCCCCGATGCGTAATTCACCAATTGGATGTAGCGCCCTTCTTTTTGCGAAGCTTTATCCAAAGCTTCGCGCATAATTTTGAAGTTCGCCTGGGTGGCGTAGGTGCCGCCAAAGCCTTCGGTAGTGGGACCGAATGGAACGTAATCCAGCAGAGACTGGGCACTGGAACGAATGACGGCGATGATGTCGGCGCCGGCCATAACAGCGGCTTCGGCTTGGGTTCGATCCTCGTAGATATTGCCCGTAGCCACGATCATGTACCTCCAGGGCTGCCTGGGCCTGGAATATTTTTCCTGTTTCTCCCGTTTTCGTTCCCGACTTCCGTCAAGAAGGGAAAGAGCCTGCCGGGCCAATTCTTTTTCCTTTTCCATAATCTGGTCGGGTGAAAACCGATCCACATCTCCGAAGGAAATGTTTCCCTGCACAATGAGCTCCGCCGTCGTCTGAGGGTCTCTTCCCGATTCCAGCATGGCCGCGGCGAAACGTCGGGATACACCACCCCCGAGTTTTTTCTTCTCGCGCAAGATGTCCACCAGGCAATTGGGAAGAGGAACGCCTTCCTCGTCCACCCCGTCCACTCCATAAAGCCTCAGCAAAGTCCGCTCCACCGAAACGGTGGAATGTTTCTCAATGAATTTCTGTGTTTCTTCGACAATTTCCTTTGCAGTGTTCTTCAGACGAGCGACCTGCTCCAGATTTAAGGGGATGTCTGCCATTTATCATCCTTTCTCTAATTTTCAATTTGATGGATTCAGGAATGGGAAAATGAAGTGCGATTAAAAGGGGCTTTTCCCCCGTTTGTAGCGCTTCGCCAATTTGACTCGGGTCGATGGGTTCAAGGCGGAATGGCATTTTCTCCAGCCAGTCGGCAATGGTAATGTCGGGGTCCATTTCCGGCTGGATGGCCACGTCCGCCATCCTGAAAAGCCGTACCTCGGGGACATCCAGGACCTCGGAATAATGTGAGGTGCAAAAAAAGTAACAGCTTTTTTGAGAAAAAACCTCCAGGAAAATGCTTGAGAGTTTCGCACCACTGACCGGGTCCGTGGTTTGAAAGAGTTCATCCACTAAGATGTAGGCCTTCTCACCCATTTTTTTTGTAAAAAACTGGAGCTCATCCCCAAAACTTGAAAGGTTCCGGCGAATGCTGCCCGCAGTTTTGAGATGAATTTCCACCTGCTCGGGAAAGGACAAGGAAACCGAGGCGGCGGGAACGGGCAATCCCATCCGAATGGTTGTCAGATGGAAAAACAAGGTCTTCAAAACCGTCGTTTTGCCCGTCATATTGGCCCCGTAAAGCGCATTGGCGCCACGTCGGAGTTCGAGGTCCAATGGAACGTACTTTTCTCTCTGATGTCGGTGCAAAACCGGCAGGATGGCTTGGGACAGATGGCAAGCCCCATGGAAAGAAGGCAAACACAGTCCGTAGTGCTTTTTGACCCAAATGAGGGAATAGTCCAGGGTTCGGCGTTTTCGCTTCCTTACTTGTAAACCAAACGGTGGGAAGAATGGTTCCAGTTCCTTATTGACCTTCAGCAGTTTCTCTGCAAGAAATTCTTCCAACCTTTCCGCAATGAGATTTTTTTTCCGGATAAAATTCTCAATGGATTCGCTCAGACGATAATCCACACGGAACACTCCGCTGGTTTCGTACGCTGAGACGAGACAGCATTTCTGGATCCGGGAGAGCTTTTCAGAAGATGGAGCGACAATCTCCTTGGGATAGGGATAAATCATCTTGAGGCCGGTCTGTTCTTGAATCTCCCTCTCATACTGACTCAGCTTGATTTTCAGCTCCTTTTCAACCGCTTCCCAATCCTTGTATAATTGTTCCTCCCCATCACCCAACCGCAGCCTGGAAAATCCTTTGGTGGTATGCGTTTTCAGAGTGGACTCTATCGATCGCAAACTCTCTCGGGAAGCTTCATCCACAGGATATCCCTTCTCCAGTTCCTGAAGAGCCAGCTCCCGAGAAACGAATTGCCCCAGCGTCAGCAGGTGGAACTGTTCCAAAGTCCCGCTCTCGAAAAAGGAAATCATGTGATCCGGGGACGGCATTTGACGGCTTTGAACCATGAGCTCATTCAGGGGAAGTTTCCCTTCATCGATCTTTTGTTCCAGGCAGGACAACCTCTCGAAATGAGCCCTTCCCTGTTCACGAGACATGGGGTGCAATACCACGCTGGGCAGAAGGGGCAATTCTAGGTCAAACTGAGACAGGTAACTCGAGAAATCGAGCTCGTGATACAAGTCTTCTGAAACCACGTTTTGTTCAAACTCCAATTTCATGAAGATCCTCACGATACAGATTGTAAACGGGGATGTGGGGGGGAATTTCCAGCCTGCTCCGGTGGTTCTCCCCTTTCACGTTCAGAAAAATACTTTTGACTTTCACGGGATGAAAGAGGAAAAGCCTCGGGCGAAAGGACCTTCCCAATCCGGCATCCACCGAAACGTTCTGGTAGAGGGTGAAATTGTCGAGCACCACCGTCAGTTTTGAAAATGGGGATAAGAACGAAAACAGGGACTTGGATAAGGCTCCGTTAAGATACAAAACGCATTCCTCACCCTTCTGCCGTTTCACCGTCTCCTTCAATGTTTCATCCAAAAAAGGAATCTGCCGGCCGCGATAGATCGACTCGGGGGAATCACCCAAAAGGAGCGATTTGGTCTCATCCCTTTGAAATTCTTCGATGTCTCCTCGCAAATCCTTCGGACAGACAGGAAAAGCCAAGGCGGTGAGAAAGTCGTTGGCCTTCATGAGTTGCTGTTTTCGGCTTGATACAAGCACAGCAAAATAAAACCCATCGCACACGGCGGGATGAGCCAAAAATTGCCGGTCAATGGAACCGTCAATCAACAGAGGGCAGGATGGAAGAAACATCCCGATCACCCCCTTCATTTCCATGAGTTCTTTTTGGGTATTGGGGCCTTCCAGAACGAGATCCAAATCCAAGAGAGATTTTGCCAGCACATACGGCTTGCTGAAATGAGGAGGCAAAAAAAGATGCACGGTTTCGTATTTGCCTGTGTGAGGCCTTAAATGCTCACCGGCGGTGATAAAAAAACAAAGTTTGTAAACTGTGATCTTGGGCTTAGGATGACCTTCATAGGTGTCGACGGGCTCCCCGTTGATGCCGATGGAAGTCAAACATACCTTGGGATAGACTGCGTGCATTTTTTGATAGACGAAATTGAACACCGTCGTTTTTCCAGCGTTTTTGTCGGACCCGATAAAAGCTAAAGTTTCCATCATGCCTGCATGAAAAGTCTTAAGAACTCGCAATAATCATGAATCATTCCAAACGCCTTCGGCGTTTCAGGCCATGAGGCTCGAGACGCACCTTTTCTCCCGCCAGCAGCGTGGCCACTCCATCCAGAGGCTTGTAGCGTTCGTCTGCGCATATCCTGCAATTACCGCAATCGGAAAACACATTTTTCGGCTGCGTGTAGGCAGCAATGACCCCTTCGTAGTTTCTCAGGGCCAGCCTCCGGTCGGACTGAGAGATGATGTAGTTGGGCATCACCGGTATCTTTCCACCCCCGCCGGGAGCGTCTACCACAAAGGTGGGCACCGCCAGCCCCGAGGTGTGCCCCCTCAAGTTTTCGATGATTTCAATTCCCTTGGTGATGGAGGTTCTGAAATGGGAAATCCCCATGGAAAGATCACATTGGTAGACATAATAGGGTTTTACCCGAATCATGAGAAGCTCCTGCACGAGCTTCTTCATGATATAGGGGCAATCATTCACATCCCGTAAAAGAACACTCTGATTACCCAGGGGAATGCCCGCATTGGCCAGTTTCCCGCAAGCCGTTTTGGCCTCGAAGGTGATCTCCTTGGGATGATTGAAATGCGTGTTTACATAAATGGGGTGATACTTGCTAAGCATCTCAACCAGGTCGCCTGTGATCCGCTGGGGCAGAACCACCGGCGTCCGGCTCCCGATGCGGATGATTTCCACATGATCGATCTCCCGTAGCCGCCTCAAAATATCTTCCAGTCGATCCTCTGAAAAAGTGAGAGGATCACCGCCCGAAATCAAGACATCCCGCACGGCGGTGTTTTTCTCGATGTACTCGATACATTGTTGGACATGACCGGTGGGCAGATGTGCGTCCTCTACACCCACCATCCGCCTTCGCGTGCAGTGGCGGCAGTACATGGAGCAGATACGGGTTACCAGGAAAAGCACCCGGTCGGGGTAACGGTAGGTCAGTCCCGGTGCGGGGGAATCCACATCTTCATCGAGAGGATCTTCAATATCGTCGGGCACATCTTCCAGTTCGTCGATTCTCGGCACCGCCTGATATCGAATGACATCCCGTTTGTAGATGGGATCCATCAACGCTGCGTAATAAGGAGTAATGCACATTTTGAATCGGGTGAGGCAACGCTGTAGGTTCTCTTCCTCCTCCTGGTCCAACCGGATGATCTTTTTCAGGGTTTCAATGTCCCTGATGGCATTCCGAAGCTGCCATTTCCAATCGTTCCAGTCGTCCTTGGAAACGTTTTCAAACAACGGAACGCTCCGGTAGTCAACATGTGGATAGGTTTTCATTGCATCCCCCGTCTTTCATGAATGATACGCATCGACCGGGGCAAAACACCCTCTCCCGTCAAGGAGACGGGTATGTTGGTCCAAGCCATGATCAAGGGCTTGTAGGTAGGCTTTCAACAATATCTTTTCGTATAAAGCTCCCTCAGGTAATCGCTCTTTCGCATGATGTCTAGAGTCAAATCGGCATGCCCCCGGCAATAACCGTTTCCGATTATCATTTCCACATCCTTACCGATCCCCTCCGCGCCCAAGGCTGCCTTGGTAAAGCTGGTGGCCATGGAAAAGAAATAAATCTTGCCGAGATCCTTGGCGATCATGATCGCCCCCATTTCACAGTTCTCCCGGGAGACACAATTGATGACCACGTCGCACAGTTCCCCGTTGGTTACTTTTTCAATTTTTTCAAGGAGATTCAAAGCATTGTCTGCCTGCCCCACCACGACCTCATCCACAAAAAGAGCATCCGTCACTTCGTTCATGCCTGTTTCTCGGTGGACCACTCCAATGACTCGTCCATTAGGCCCGGCCATTTCTTTGGCTTTGTAACAACACAGCATCCCCGATTTACCTCTGGCGCCGATCACGACAACACAATCCCCCGGCTTGACCAACCGTTCCACCTGAGCGGGGGCGCCCGCCACATCCAGGACGGCCAAGGCCAGGGATTGAGGCATGTCGTCGGGTAGCTTGGCCCAAATGGCGCTCTCGAACAGAACCGCCTGTCCCTTGATATCCACCTGATCCGTATCCATGTGGATGGTGGTGATCTCATCAATGCGGAGGGGTGTTAGGGAAAGACTCACCAGGCTGGCGATTTTATTCCCCTCGGATAAATCGATTTTTCCCTTCAAAGCATCCCCGATGCGAGCCACTGTCCCGATGAACATACCGCCTGAACCGGTCCAGGGATTTTTATGCTTGCCGTATTTTTTCACAATATCCAACATGATCTCTTTGATCTTTTCCGGATCCTTTCCCGCTCGATCATTGATATCCGTAAAAGAGGCCGAGTCCACATTCAATGTGATGACGTCGCACAGAATTTCATTGTCGTAAATTTCGGAAAAGTCGTTGTTCACCCGTAACGCCGGTTGAGGCATGACTCCCGCAGGTTCAATGACACGATGGACACCGTATCGATTTCCTTTTTTTTGCATAGTCAGTTCCCTCCCTTTTAAATCGGTTCCCTTCCTTTTAAAACGGAAGCCTTTATGGCATCTTCTTAAGTGTGTCGCTTTCCGTGACTTTGCCAAGAACTCCCCACCGAATGAATTGGATATACGCCTCCGCCACCTGGTCCACTGTTAGGGGTCCGTCCTCGCGAAACCATATGGTAACGCCTGTGCACATCTGCAATATGCCCATGCGCGTCAAGGGGATGTCATCCACCTTGATCAATCCAGCGGCGATGCCCTCGGTGAGCATCCTGTGAAAAAATCCTTCATATTCGTCTCTTTTCCGTTTGATATGCTCCAAATATTCTGCTTTCAAACTTCGAAGTTCAGCATCCGTCACATGAGTTATATGAGGGTTTTTGATGTGAAATTGGATATGGAAGCGGATAGCTCGATCGAGTCTCTCCAGGGGATCTTCCACTCCGTCGATGGTCTCCTTCAACCGCTCGATCAGGGTTGTCATGGTATAATTCATGATTTCGTGCAGAATTTCCTGCTTTGAAGAGAAATGGTGATAGATGCTGGCACCCTGAATGCCACAATGTTGAGCAAGTTCTCGAAGGGTGGAGGCCATGTACCCCCGTTCATGAAATATCTTCGCTGCTTGCCGCAGTATGACTAATCGTCTGGCAGGTCCTTTCTTCATACCTTACAGTCTTTCGTAACCTCGGCTTTTGTCCTGATGCCGCGTTTGGTCGCTCGGGTGATATTCCACTCGTGCCAATAATCCCTTGTTATAAATCCCCAATAACCTAACAAACGCTAGTTAGGTTTAATACTGCATAAATTCATTTGTCAATCTTTTTTTTCTCTGTTAAAAAAAATCAGGTTTTGATTTTCCTCCGTTCACGGACTCCAATGAGGCTTTTTTTCGTCATACACAAAATTTCAGAGGTTTAACCCTTCATGTTCAAAACAGCTATAGTGGCCTTCATGACCCTTTTCGTGACGGTCGGCCCCATTGACGTGGCAGCCATGTTCGCAGCGTTGACTTCCAAAAACACGTCATCCCAGCGACGTTCCATGGCAATGAAAGGTTCCCTCATCGCCACGGCCATCCTTTTGGTTTTTTCCATTTTCGGGGAGCGACTGCTGGGTCACTTGGGAATCTCCCTTCCCGCATTACGAACCGCCGGGGGAATTCTTCTGCTGTTGATTGGAATCGACATGGTGTTTGCACGCTCTTCGGGGGGCACCACCACCACCGACGATGAATCCCGTGAAGCCGCTCTGAAATCCGATATTTCGGTATTTCCGCTGGCAACGCCTTTAATCGCCGGCCCGGGGGCCATGGGAGCGTGCATCCTTTTGACGGCGGATGCCGAAGGAAACTTCTTCCTCAAGCTCATTGTCATGGCCTCCATGCTGGCGGTCATGGCCGTCACGCTTCTTTTCCTGTTGATTGCCGGCCGACTCCAAAGGCTTCTCGGGGTCACAGGCCTGCAGGTCATCACGCGTGTGGCGGGGGTGCTTCTTTCGGCCCTGGCGGTGCAGTTCATTTTTGACGGCATCCGTTCCAGCGGCCTTGCATAAGGGTTCCCCACAGGGGCGCAACGTCGGACGCGGTAATTGTCGGTGAAACAGTTAGCCGCATCGGTTCGGCTAAGGACAAATTCACGAGCTCCATAAAAATGCGACGGCAAGAAGAAGCGTTTTTCAATGGCGGAATGGCGGGGATTTTGATGGAAAATAATTATGGATCACAGATGAGGTCAGGATAATTAACTGGACCCCAAACCCGAAACAAGAAAGGAATCAAAATGTTAAAAGGAAAGGTGAGCGTGGTGACCGGCTCCACCAGTGGAATCGGATTAGGCATTGCGGAGGCCCTGGCGGGAGCGGGCTCTCATGTCATGTTGAACGGATTCGGAGATGCGTCTGAGATTGAAAAAATTCGAAATGAGATGGAAAAACGCCACCAGGTGAAAGTGCGGTTTTCCGGGGCCAATATGATGAATCCGGAGGAGATCACGGGCATGATCCATGAAACGGAGCAGCAGCTCGGCAGCGTGGACATCTTGGTCAACAACGCGGGCATTCAACATGTCGCACCCACCGATGAGTTCCCGGTGGAAAAATGGGACGCCATCATTGCTATCAATCTGTCAGCGGCATTTCATACGATCCGGGCTGTCTTGCCGGGTATGAAAGCCAAGAAATGGGGGCGCATCATCAATATCGCTTCGGCTCACGGACTGGTGGCCTCGCCTTACAAACCCGCCTATGTCGCGGCAAAACATGGCGTGGTGGGCCTCACCAAGGTGGTAGCCCTGGAAATCGCCGAGGTCCATATCACGTGCAACGCCATCTGCCCCGGCTATGTTCTCACGCAATTGGTGGAAAACCAAATCGAAGACCAGGCCAAGGCCCACAAGATCGGCCGCGACGCCGTTGTGCGTGAGGTGATTCTGGCGCGACAACCCAACAAAGAATTCGTCAAGTTAGAGGATTTGGCACAAATGGCGATTTTTTTGGCAAGCGATGCAGCCGCGGCCATCAACGGCGCCGCCCTTCCCATCGATGGAGGCTGGACAGCTCAATGAGAATAATCCAGAACCATTTGACTCAGGCGACCTCAAATCCTTGATTTTTCAAAAGGACCGCAAAACGCCTCTATTCTTTTCACCGGCACTATAAGGGTAAACGGTTAATCATTGTCATTGTGTCCGTGCATGGGGTATTGCATAGCTGATGAAAAAACGCCTATCAGCACCAACTTTGGAAGATACTCGCCAAGCCCCCCGTCGGTTGGGCATAAACCGCACCCTGCTGTAGTAAGAGATCCGAAAGTACGGCCTGGCCCTCTGACCCGACAGATGAAAACCGGCGCATTTCGAGAATCAGAAACCCGGCCGTCATTTTCCCCCGGCCTGACGAAGCGCCCGCCGGGCTTCCTCGCTACTTTCATAAATGTGGGGCGCGACGTTTCGCTGGGCTAGGGCATCCCCGATTTTCATCCGCAGAAACGCGCTGGTGGTGTAGCGGGTCACACCGGAGTAAAAACGCGCCATAAGCGCCTTGACCATATAGGTGTACTCGTTCAGGACGTCGGGCACAATTTCGAAATTGTCGTAGTTGACGATGGTATAGACTTTCTTGCCAAGTGGCGCGAGGATCTTTTCGACCATTGCCTCCACGGCACACACATCCTCGCTGGTGCGGATGGTGTAGCCTTCGAAGTTGACGAAAAAGAGGTTTTCGGCAGGGTCGTAGATCAGCCGTTCCTCGAGGGAAATGCTCAGTAGGTCGTCTTTGAGGCCCATCGGCTCGGGCTGGAAAATACGGCTGTCCATGGTTTTGAGGCTGTCACTGATGATGGGCTTGAAATCCATGTGGGCCAGAATGTCCTTTTCCATGTCCACTCCCGGGGCAATTTCCACCAGGGTCATGCCGGCCTCGGTCAGCCGGAAGACGCAGCGTTCGGTGATGTAAAGCACCGGCTGCTTTTTCTGAACGGCATAGCGGCCGCTGAAGGTGACGTGCTCCACCCGTTCCAGAAATTTCCGCACCCGGCCTTCCTGGAGGATCTGCAGGCTGCCGGCGGCGACGCCGACCTTAAGTCCGCCGGCGGTGAAGGTGCCCATGAAAATCACCTTCTGGGCGTTCTGGCTGATATTGATGAATCCGCCTGCGCCGGCCAGTTTGGGTCCGAACTTGCTGACGTTGAGATTGCCCTCGCGGTCTGTCTGGGCCAGGCCGAGGAAGGCCATGTCCAGGCCACCGCCGTCATAAAAGTCGAACTGCGAGGGCTGGTCGATCAGCGCTTCGGTGTTGGTGGCGGCCCCGAAGTTCAGTCCCCCGGCGGGGATGCCACCGATGACGCCGGGTTCGGCCGTCAACGTGATGAAATCCAGGATCCTTTCCTCGTTGGTCACACTGGAGAGCCCTTCAGGCATGCCGATGCCGAGATTGACGACGCTGTTGCCGCGCAATTCGAACGCCGCCCGGCGGGCGATGATCTTGCGGTCGCTCATCTCCATGGACGCCAGGGACTGCATTGGCACCGTGATCTCGCTGCTGAAAGCCGGGTTGTAAACCTCGGCAAAGGTCTGCCAGTGGTGCTCGGGAAGCGCCACCACGACGCAGTCCACCAGGACACCGGGGATTTTCACCTGGCGAGCATCGAGGCTGCCGCGCTCGGCGATACGCTCCACCTGAACGATGACGAAGCCACCCGAATTGTGTGCAGCCGTTGCAATGGCCAGGGCTTCCAGAATCAGCGCCTCGCGCTCCATGGTGATGTTGCCGTCGGTGTCGGCCGTGGTGCCCCGCAGAATCGCCACGTTGATGGGAAAAGTTTTATAGGCGAGGTATTCCCGGCCGTCGAAGCTGATTGGCGCCACCAGTTCCTCGGTGGTGCAGTCATTGATTTTGCCCCCGCCGTTGCGAGGATCCACAAACGTACCCAGACCCACCGCGGTAATCGTTCGCGGCTTGCCCGCAGCAATATCCCGGTACAGGTGTGATATCACCCCCTGGGGCAGGTTGTAGGCTTCGATCTGGTTGGCTATCGCCAGTTTCTGGAGTTTCGGCACCAGCCCCCAGTGGCCGCCAATCACCCGCCGCACCAGACCCTTGATTCCCAAATGGTTCAACCCACGTTCACCACCGTCCCCCTGGCCGGCAGCGTAGACCAATGTGAGTTCGCGGGGTTTCTGGTGTTCAAGAAAATATTTTTCCAGGCCCACCGCTATAGCCTCGGGAAAGCCGATGCCCACAAACCCGCCGGTGGCAACGGTGTCGCCGTCGCGAATCACCTGAACAGCCTCCTCCACAGAAACCACTTTTCCCTTTTTCATGCGCGAGGGCGGTAGGACAGAGAGTATGGGATGGCCGGAGCTGGTTTTTGAATTCGGTTGCTTATCGGTCATGAATTCCTCTCTTGGGGTTTGAGTTGAACAGGTCCGCCGCTGGCAGGACCGTCATTTGAAGATTTATAAGACCCCACGGGGATTGTCAATCCATCAACCCAAAAGATAGGAATGAGAGTGAAAAAAACCGGGGGAGATTGAAGGACAAGATTGCCTTGCATGCGCACGTTGCTAAAAATGCAGCATGTCCGAGACTCCCGAACCCATCATCTACCAAGTGAAAGTGGTGCTGCTGGGCTAAGCCCAATGATTTGGCGCCGTCTATTGGTCTGCGGCGACAGCACGATCACCGATCTCCACTTTGCCCTACAGATCGCCATGGGATGGTCTGTTGACCATCTCCATCGGTTTCGAATTCATGGTAAACAATACGGGATTGCCCGGATGGGCGGACTTTCCTTCAGCGATGCCCCGGAAAACGTCAGATTGAAATCATTCCGCTTTCGGATCTATTATTATTTTTTATACGAATATGACTTCAATGACAGGTGGCAGCACCAAATTCGTGTCGAAACCATCCTGACCCACGAACCTCACCGGGCTTATCCTGTTTGTACCGGCGGTAAACGGGCTTGTCCACCGGAAGACTATGGCGGCCGGTTGAGGTTCATGGCGTTGCGGCAGCCCTACTCTTTCTTTAATATAACGAGGCGACTGTTAGAGATTATCGAGGATGGTGGCACTAAAGACCACGATGAGGAACTTGATGACCTGCGCTACCGGTTTTGCGTCGACCGCTTTGATTGCAAAGCTATAAATCATCGACTCAAGGATTACACCGGTGGGAAACAAATATGGTTCTGAAAATAGCCATCTGGAGGTCGCCGATGAAAATCAAAGTGCAGGTCATTATTGATTCCGAGGGCGGAACCACCGAAACCGTTGAAGACATAACGCTTCTAAGCGTGGTTCTCTCCGGCCCGCTGGCCTGGGGATAACCCTGGCAGAAGACAAGGCGATTCTTGCAGAGGCGTGCAGAAAACCATGGCCGAGCGGCAGGCCACTGAGTATCCTGAGCAACAGGCCTGCTGCCCTCTTTGCGGGAAAAAGCGGCTCCACAAGGGACATCACACCCTCGTGTATCGTACACTGTCCGGTAAGTATCGGTTGCAGAGCAGCCGCTTTTATCATTGTGCGTGGCAACCGCACGCCAGCCGCACTTTCAGCCCCCTGACTGACCCAACTGCTCACGGAACGTACGGCACCCGAGTTTGTTGTATCTGGAAACAAAATTTTCTGCCCTGATGTCATACGGGCTGTCGGTGCAGCTATTACAGGCGGTGCTGCCAATCGAACATGCAATCAATGCGGCAACCGTCCGAAATCATGTGCATGGCGTTGCGCAGCGCATCGACGCAGAACTTGGCGACAAGCAGGTGTTTTTTATCGATGGCTGTGAGAGGGATTGGGAGCAGCTGCCCCGGCCGGATATGCCGTTGACTGTCGGACTCGATGGCGGGTACGTGCATTCCAATAGCCAAAGCTCGCGTAAAAAAGGTTGGATTGAGGTCATTGCCGGCAAAAGTGTAACTGACGATGGGGCCTCCAAGAGGTTTGACTTCGTCAACAACTATGATGACAAACCCAAGTAGCGAGTGCTTGAAGTCTTGACATCACAAGGCATGCAGGCGAATCAACAGATCATCTTCCTATCAGACGGCGGCGACACCGTTCGCGGTTTGCCGGTGTACCTGAACCCCAACGCAGAGCACCTTCTGGATTGGTTCCATATCACCATGCGACTGACCGTAATGCGCCAAATGGCAAAAGGCCTGGGGCCGCCGGGGTTTGAGTTACGAAATCTCGCGTTGAAGGAGTTGGAGCGGATCAAGTGTTTCCTATGGCACGGGAACACCTTTCGTGCCCTGAAACCCGTGAGCTGGCTCAATATGGATATTGATGCGGACGATCCTAGCGAAAAGCAGAATAAATTGCTCCAGAAGTTGGAAGATTTCGAGACTTACATCCGGAATAACGCCGTATTTATTCCAAATTACGGCGATCGTTGGCGATATGGGGAGACCATCTCCACAGCCTTTGTGGAATCCATCCGACCACCCTGTGGCGCAAGATGAAACGGCTCAACATGGAAATGCCGGTCAGGGAACGCCGTAAAAAGCCGCGCTGACCTCTGCGACATCCCGGCAGTCTGAGATGGCGCCATGCCATCAGAATTGTTTGTAGATTCTGGCCAACGCATGCCCCGGCGCTTCGATCAACAGGTCATTGAAAAAGCCGTAAGGGGTCTGGGTCACGGTGTAGTCTGCCGCCGTCAGACGCTTTGCAGCGTTTTCCAGCAACAACTTCGCTTTCTGCGGCTCCGCTTTTCTTTCTCCCAGGTGGGTAAAGGAATGCAGGACGATCTGCCGGGTGTCCCACTTGCGGGCCAGCCATTTGGCATTCTTGACGAGTTTGGTTTCCGCCGAACTGTTCGGCTCGGAATCACCCGGTTCCACGTGAACGAAGGCCACCACCACATTCGCATTTTGCGCGGCAACCGCCTCCGGGGCGTCTGTAAGAGTTTTGGAGGCCGGCACCCAGTCGAAACGGGTGCAGTACCAGAAGAGAACGCGCATGATATCACACTGACGAAATGGACGGAATATGAAGCGGTTGCCGTAACGCTGCACCGCTCGGTCGTCTTTTGGCCGAATCAGCCCACGAAGACGTTGAGGATGTCTCTGCGGGCGCTGGCCCGTTGGATGACAACCTGGATCAGATCCTCGGGCTTGAGATCCAATCCACTGGTAAACGGAATGTCGCACTCGATCATATAGTCGGGGATTAGAATCTGATAGCTTCTGCGGCGTTTGGAGAGCACGATGGCTTCCTCTTTTTGGCCCACGCGCTTTTCCAGGTACTTTAAGATCCAGTAGCGGACACGA
>JAJDOH010000170.1 GCA_022340265.1 Deltaproteobacteria bacterium
TACTCTTTCCAACGGAGGCGCATATTGGTATGGGCGCCCACGTAGGCGATTACCAGGGTCGCGACGACGAAGAGGTTGTTGGCCAGGAAAACAAAGTCAAAATGGGGCCAGTTCATGGTCAGCGACAAGGTCAAATAAATCGCGTAGAGCACCAGGGTGTGCAGAAAGGTGCGACTGGCCCGGACCGGGAGGAGGAGGCAAAAACCTATGAACACCAGGTTCAACCCGGCATAATAGGGGGTGGATAAGCTGTCCAGGTCCAGGATCATCTTGATGATGATCCCTCCGACCAGGTAGAAGGCCATCAATCCTAGGTAAAAATTCTGGTCCCCCCATTCCCGGGAGCGGTTTACGGCCCACAGAATCAGGCAGCCGCCGGAGGCAATCATCCGGTAGATCAGGAAAGTCCTCCATTGGGCCGGGTAGAGGAAATAATCCACCAGGGCGAAAAGAGGTACCAGAAAGACTCCCAGCAAGAGGATAACATCCACCCGATGACGTAGGAGGGGAGCCAGGTCTTTAAAAAAACGCGAAACCTGTTCCGGATTCGTTTCGGCGGTCTTCCAATCTTCGAAAAAGGCTTTGCTGAGTTCGATGGGTTCCTCCTCAGGCTAAAGTGGCGCGGCCGTTTTACGGGCGATCAGGAAAAGATTGACCCCTTCCGCTTCGGAATAAACTTCCATTTCAGTGCCGAAAGGCGTGTCAGCCAGAAGGCTGCGGAGGTTCTCCGGATCCCGGTGAATCAGCTTCCATTGCAACAGATGATCCATGAAGGCCCGGTTGGGGTTACCGGGACCGAAATTTCCGGCCACAAAAACCCCGCCCGGCTTGAGGTATTCATGGGCCCGGCGGGCCAGGGCCTGGAAGAGGCGATCCTCCAGATAATCGGTCAGGCCGGCCGTGTAGATAAAGTTCAGGGGGCCAAAGGGATGCTTCTCCCGACCGATGATCCAGCGGATCACATCGGCCTGCATAAGACGGATGTGGGCCTGGTTCGAAAAGACATTGACCTTTTGATGGGTAAATTCCAGTGCCTCGGGGTCCACATCCAGGCAAATGGCCTCGACGGAAGCAGTGTCCGTTCTTTCATCCAGAAAGTCAAATAGTTCCCGGCAGGACCCGCAGGCCAGATTGAGGATGCGCATGGTCTCCCGCCGGGAAATGATGCGGGCGGCCTCCTGTGCCAAAAGTTTCTTGAGCAGGCGCCGCCGGCCGCGCACGGCCCGGGCGGCCGAGGTGTTCAGGCACCATTGGTCCACCAGTCCCCCCAGTCGTCCGTCTCCTTGGGGCCGGTTGGTGTAAATCATTTCCATCATCTGAAAATCGCCGGCATAGCCCTTCGGTTTATAATAGGCCCGCTCCGCGAAGCGACTGCGCATAAAGTAGGGAAAAATCTCTTTAAAGACATATCCCCAAAAAGGGCCCTCCAGGTCATGGCCCTTAATCGAACGGCGAAGATCTTCCAATTCCGTGTTGAAGTGGTCCAGGATGATCTGACAGCGTTCCTGGAAAGGCTCCACCGGTGATCCCTCCGGGACGTTTTGCAGCCGAACGGACAGGTCAAATAAGTCGGCTTTAAAGGTTTCCACCAACTGGTTAACCTTCGGCCAAAAGGGGCTTTGAAAGGATCGAGCCGTCAAGGCCTCGGATTCCTGAAAAAAACGACGGCCGGTGGAAAGGGCCGCGGAGTAGGCCACCAGGGGTTCCCGCTCCTCAAGGACCCGTCGGAATTTTGCGCAGATTGACCGGGCCAGCAGGGTGACAAAGGCGCCATAGAGGACCGGCTCCCGGTTTTTCATCCTTTTCATGGATTCCTGATCCCAGGTCAGGATGACCGAGTCTTCCGTGGCCCTCAAGGTGCGGACCCGAGAGTGGTGGTCGAAGAAACCGATTTCCCCGAACAACTCGCCGGTTTTAATAAAGGCCACGATGATGGCCTTTTCCACGCCGCCGTAGGTCACTTCCAAGGTTCCGGACTCGACATAATAGAGGTTAAAGGCCTGAGTCCCTTCGGTCATGATCACGTCATATTGCGAATAGGTAAGAGGTCGGGACCATTCGACCAGTGCCTGCCAAATGAGCGGATCGCTCCCCAATCGCCTGGGTGGGGAATCCTCCCTTGCAGTTTCCGCGGTGTCGGTCATAAAGCGCCCATTCCTATTGGTTCTCCCGATATAACCTGAGGGGCTGTGGGAAGGGAAAATTTTGTCTTCACCTTCAATGTATGTCAAACATATATTTGTAGTAAGTTATATCATAATCTGAAATGGGAATCCATGCAAACATAACTGCATCCACGGTGAATTTGTTCTACCAGTATTATGCTTGCGCCACTGAGTTATCGGTCATTCGAGGTCGTCGAAGACGGAACGTACATTTTGTGTGAGCTGCCGCATTTTTTGAGATACACTGCAAACGCCCTTGGATTTGATGATACTGACGGCGAATCGGCGCAGCCTGGTTATGTTCTCCGGTCCATTCTAAAATTAGGCCGATAGGGGTCGGGAGGGGAAACCCTTCCCGACCCCTATCGAATAAGAGCATGAGGCTAAGCAGACCAAAAGTTGAACTTATTCCTGTTTTCAGCGCAATCCGTCTTTTAAGAAGTACGCAAATTCCGGATGAATTCTTTTTGTTTTTCGGTTAGGTTCCCATTGAAAGGGAGAAGGGTCTTCTTCCATGGCAAACGCAAGTTAATGCGCAGAATCTTTTGTTGGTGATGCATTAACGCGGATTAGAGAACGAAATCTTTGTTCTTTTTACCGTACAAAATGCGTTGAAGTTCCCGGTGGGTGAAGTAAGGGTCATCTTCTCTCAGGTAGGGTAGCAGAATGCGCTTCTGTCGAAGCAGATCTCTCGAAATTTCCCCGTAAATCGCGTCCTCTTTGTGAAGGGCCGCCTTGGCTATCTGCTGGCCAAAGGGATTGATGATTTCGCTTCCTCCCCAGAATTTAAAGCGCATCTTTTCTTCTTCATAGGTTTTGCAAAGGGCACCATTTTCTGAAGGGTGCTCAGTCGCCAGCATGGAGTCCGACTCCTTCCAGACTTCCTCCCCCACCCGATTGGCGCAGATGTTGTATATGCCGAAAACGCGGGAATAAAATTTATTGATGATGCCCCAGCTTTCAATATTGGAAAATTCCGTGCCCATGGATCCCTGGCTGGAGTTGAATATGGTGATAAATACATCCGCTTTTTGTGTCACTCCCAGATAGGGGATTGAGGGGTGCCACAAATCGTTACAGATAAACACCGAAAAGTTCATGTCATCAAGCCTGAAAACCGGTACCTGTTTGCCTGTAGAGAAATATTTCCGTTCTTCAAAGACGCCGTAGTTGGGCAGGTTGAGCTTGCGATAGGCATACAACAGCTTTCCATCCACGGCCACCAAAGCCGAATTGTAGAAGTTCATGGAGTTGGACTCCTCAATAAACCCTACCACCGCCGCCGCGCCTCGGGTAGCGGTGACGATCTGCCCAATCTCACGGGAATCCATTCGGAGCGCCACCTCATGGTACCGCTGTCCCACAAAGTAGCCGGTCAGGGCCAGTTCCGGAAAAACGATCAGTTGAACACCCTTCTGCTTCGCCTGGTCAATCTTTTGCAGCACATCATCCAGATTGCCTTGAACATCCAGAAGAATGGGGTTTGTCTGAAAAATGGCAACTTTCATGAATAAATTGGAACTCCTTTCTAATGCAAGAAGGCTTTGCCGGTGTTCTTCAATGTATGGTCATCCCGCATATAGTTGGCTTGGCTGCCATTTCTCTTGATGACATCATAGCCTTCAGGATCGTAGGGTTCACTTTCAAAATCGGGGATATCCTCCGGTCCCGTTTCCCGGCAGAGGGCCACATGCCGCTGTAGCTTATCAATAGAAAAGGATATTAACTCACTTAAAAAGCCAAAGCAATGGCGCATCTGGTGAAATCCGTATTTTTTCATGATGGCAAACCCCTCTATGGCTTCTTCCTCGGCCAGCTGGTTGGGTTTTGCCTGACTGGTGGTGCACGCCGTTTGAATCGATGGGATATCCAGCAATTTGTTAACTTTTTCCATGAGCAGATTGGCGATGTTGTGGCTGATCAACCCCAGGTCTACCGCGTAGTTTTTCTGAATATTGGCAATGGAGGGGAGTCCGGCGTGCACCACCGTAATGCCGGGGTTGACCAATTGGGCCAGGGTGATACCGAACAACCCTTCCGCATGGGTGAGCGTCAGAAGTCCGGACATGGAATAGGGTCCGGAGAGCCCCGCCATGGGCATGGTGGAAACATAGATGGGAAGCCCTTTGCGAACACAGGCCAGAAAGGGATCCATCATGCTTTCAATGATGTTTAAGGGACTGTTGATGATGGAAAACTGAATGGTGAGCCCTCCCCGCTGATGATGGATTTCCTCGGCCCGGGCAATCCCTTCTTCGGTGACGGCCGCCACATATAGGGGTTTTCGGCAATGTTCGATAAGGGTGTCCATGACCTTCGCCTCTTCATTACGAATGAGCACTCCCCTGGCCATAAAGGCCACCTCATCGGCTTTATCAACGATGGATGCAATTTTGGCCACATGTTCAAAAGTGGGGGGTATCAATTCACCCTTTTGATCGTCGTAGACGAAAGGGGCTGTTCCTCCCACACCGAAGGCATCATCGGGTATCCAGTAACGGTCCCTTTTTGGCGCTGTTGCGAGGGTTTGTTCCACCAGAGGTTTCAGGATGTGAATATGTCCGGTGGTGTCATCATAGGCCGCCAGGCCGGTGTCTTCAAAAATTTTTCGAATCTCCATGGATACACATTTGACGCCCACTTCCTCCAGTACCCGAAGGGCGTCTCCGTGAATTCGTTTCAGATAAGCCTCGTCATAAATTTCAGTAATCGGTTCCAAAATACCTCCTCAGTTACAGGTTGATTCGCATGCCGTCATGGGCAAACCGAATGCCTTCGTGTTCTTTCTCGATGGCCAGATAATCTTCGTAACCCCGGTTCCAGTATTCTTCCAGATGAACGAAAAGAACCCGCTTGGCCTTTATGCGTTCTGCCAGGGCAAGGGTCTGATCGAACGTATAGAGCGTGGTTCTTGAGATGTGGTCTTCGGGGTAGATGAACCCGTGTTTCAGGCCGGTTTCAAAAATGCCGGGCTGAATCACCAACAGATCAGCCCCATGGACTTCGGGTCGTGATTCCGGAAAGGGCCGAATGTCGCAGGGTGCATACACCAGTTTTCTTCCCATTTTCGTGATAACATAAATAAAGACCGTCTGTTGCCCCCGGTCCACGGGTATCCCCAAAATTTTGCTGTCCCCCACATCTATTTGATGTTTAAACTGAATGCATCTCACATATCCCTGTTTTTGGTAAAAATCGAGCAATGACCCATGGAAAGACTGTAGACGGTAAATGTCACGGTCCAGCGGTTCAGGCAACAAAAGCGCCACCTGCTTCTCTTCGTATGCGCGCCAGTCTCTGAAATCCAGGGCAACCTGTTCCACCACCCGAATACCTTCCACGTGGTCCGGGTCCAGATGGGTGAACATGAGAAATTTCAACTGATCAATACCATTTTGATTCAGTTGTCGGCCGATTTCAGCCGGTGTATCGATCAGCAGATTTTCATCATGGATGAAAACGGCCGGTCCGCTCCTGGCGTAGGGAACCCCTTTTTCCCGGGCTTCCCGGCATATGCCGCATTGACAGAGAGGCTTGGGAATGACCGTACACCCCCCCGAACCCAGAATCGTGATCTCCATGGGTCGATCCTCACGCCCCGATCAGCTCCAGGGAAACGGACTGTGTGAAACAGGGTGCAGGTTTCCCTTTCCATAACGATCAAGACGGAACGGTTCCAGCAAAGCCTGTTTGTCCCCAAGCATTTCCTTCGTCACCAGTTTTCCAAAGCCGATCATAACGATGTACTTGGAATGGGTGGGTATTGCCATTACTGGAATTTCCTATTAAAAATAAGCCCGAAACCCTCAAAAGGGTTCGGGCCAATATTTTGGTTAAAATTTGAATTAAGCAGCTTTGGCTTCTTTCGCCTTGTCTGTCTCCTCGCTGTGGTCATGTTTCAGATCGCCGTCAATGGTTCCCTTCACATGCTCTCGCTCTTCGGCAAAATCAAATCCGGTCCAGATCCCGATGGATCCCAGAATGGAGTCCTGCGGGTGAAATTCCCGGAAGATCTTGAAATAGTAAGCCGCTTCTCTGCTGTTGATGACCGCATCGGGGTTTTCAGCCTTGATACGGAGGTATTCGTCTTCGCTGATGGCCGCTTCCGCCATCTGTTCTCCGATGCTCTCGCAGCCGGCGCCCTGTGTGTATTGCACCTTGTACCGCCACAGAATTTCATCGGGGAGATAGTCGGTCTCTTCAAAGGCCTTTCGAAGAATCCATTTTTCGATTTTGGCGCCGTTATGCTCACGTATTTTCAGTTCCGGCGGTATCTTCATGGACAAGTCCACCATATTGACATCAAAGAAGGGAACACGCAGTTCCAAACTGAACAGCATGCCCATGCGATCGGCCCGTTGCAAGTTGATATTGTGGACGTTGCCGATGCACCGACGGGCTTCCTTATTCAGTTTGTCAAAGGGAAAATTTTTCATGTAATGGTAACCCGTAAACAGCTCATCGGCCCCTTCACCGGTGAGCACCACAGTGACATACTCGGCGGCCAGTTTACAGGTGAAATAGCAAGGTACGGCGCACCGCACCAGTGAGGGATCATAGGTTTCCAGTTTCTGGATTACCGTGGGGAGTGCTTCATGGTACTGGTCCTCGGTAAAAATAAGTTCATGGTGCGTGCTTCCGATATGTTCGGCGGCGATTCGGGAAGCTTTTACATCGTCGCTCAAATCACCGTGTTCATCCCGCATACCCACCACGAATGTGTGGAGGTTGGGAATCTCTTCCGCCGCAATGGCCGCTACCAGGCTGCTGTCCAGTCCGCCGCTGCAAAAGGAACCCACCGGCACTTCCGGATCCGCCAGCAGTCGGTCTTTAACCGCTTTGATAAAGGTGGTTTTGATCTTTTCGCAGGTTTCATCCACATCCGTCAGAATGTGATCCTTGATCTTCGGAATGCTGTAATATTTAACGAAACCTTCCTCGGGCGTGTAGTAATGACCGGCGGGAAATTCATGGACTTCCTCCACTCCGGCCAGGGTCATGGCGCCCAACTCGGAAGTGAAATAGAGGTTATGATTCTGATACCCGTAATAAAGGGGCTTGATGCCGATGGGGTCCCGCGCCAGCATGAAGTTTTTGCCCTCAAAAATGGCAAATGCGAACATCCCTTCAAGCTGTTTGACGCAGTCGGGGCCATGTTTTTTGTAGAGGTGAAGAATCACTTCCGTATCCGATTTGGTGGTAAATCTGAAAGCGCCGTTTAACTGTTTTTTGAGTGAACGAAAATTGTAGATTTCCCCATTGCATACAACACCGCGGCTTCCTTCATCCGCTAGTATGGGCTGGTGGCCGCGCGCCACATCCACAATTGACAAGCGGGTATGTCCCACTACACCGTTCTCGTGTTCGTAGATCCCACGATCATCCGGCCCGCGATGGGGAAGTGCGTCCAGCATCTTATTGATGGTCTTCGTATCTTTAATTCCAAAACATCCGGCTATGCCACACATCTTGTTTTTTCCTCCTTTGGGTGATGTTGCTGTTTAAGTTTTAAATGCCGTCTAATGAACAAATATTTTACCCAGGTTCGCGGTGGTCAACGAATCCTCCATGTACATGCCCAAGCCTGTATGACGTAACGATTCCATTCCCCGTTCATCATAGGCTACGTTTTCCACTTCCGGGGCGTCTTCCGGTGAAACGGTTTTTGCGATTTCAATGGCTTTTTCTAGTTTCTCAAAAGAAAAATCGATCAGGTAGCGCAGAAAGGCGAAGGGATGGCGAATCATGTGAAAGCCGTATTTCATACATAACGCCTGTCCCATTCTCGCGTCTTCATAGGCCTGATCATTGAGGTGTTCCTCATGGGTGGTCCCGGCGCTTTGGAAACTCGGCAGATCCAGCATGAGATTGAGGTGTGTCATGAGCAGGTTCAAATAATTGTGGCTCACCAGTCCGTAATTGGGATTGTATTCAATGCTGGGATCCGCAATGGTGGGAAAGCCTGCATGAACACAAGGGACACCCGGGTTCAAAAGTTGAGCGGCGCAAATTCCAAATAGAACTTCCGCATGGGTCATGGAAAGCACGCCGTTATAGCAGTATGGTGCGCTGATGCCGGCCATTGGCATGGCTGAAATAAAGGTGGGAAGTCCAGCTTGGACAACCTTGACAAAATGCTCTGAAAAATTCTCGCTTACTTCCAGAGGCGGCCGCGTCAGGCAGAACACAATCATGATGTTCTTTCTCTCTTCATAAATCTCTTTGGCACGGGCCAGTGATGCATCCGAGGTTACGGCGAAATAGAGCGGTTTTGAACAGTTTTCCGCCATGATGTTCATCTGCTCTACCTCGTTTTTGAGTTTAATGCCGCGTCCCATGCCGCCGACCGGGTCACTTTTTTCAGCGACGCGGGCAATCTGTTCAACATGTTCGGCGGTGGGGGTCACACCCCCTTCACCTTTCTGATCGTCATAAACATAAGGGGCCGTCCCACCGATAAAAAAGCTTTTCATGGGAACAAAGAAATCCTTCACTCCAGGCGCGGTCTTGAGACAGTTTTCCACCAGATCTCCCATGAGATAAATCCGATCTTCATAAATGGCGGCCAGTCCTTCTGATTCCAGATTCCTGAAGGCCTGTTGCATCTCCGGTTGTTTGCAGCCCACTCCCAGGTTTTCCAGTGTCCATAAGGCATCCTGGTGACACTGCAGCAACATCTCCACAGGTGAATCTCCTAAAACTGTCTTTGATTTTTCCACTTGGACGTTGTTCAACATTGTTTCCTCATCTAAAAAAATAAAGGCCCAACATTGGGCCTGATACCTCGTCAACTTTTTAAACGGATCAGGTCAATGCCTAAGCACGTACTTCCCATTCATAACGATTTGGTTTGACATCATGACATCAGATATATTCTTTACTCAATTTATTTGAGATGAAAGTATAATGCGGCAAAACCCTTTTGTCAAGCCAATCCTCTTTTATCAGTTAAATAATATGGATATTTCTAATCTAAGGGTGGAAATGGCCTGCTGGAAGCCGGGAGGCCCTTTGCCTTCAAAGGACCTCTAGATCCTGAACGTCCAGCATATCGGTGAGTCGTTTGAGGGTCAGTGCCGTATCGTTGATTTCTTTCGGGGAAAGGCTGTTAAGGCCGTCAATGATTTTCTGCTGAATGGGGGGTGGCGCATTTTCCGCGAGGTTCTGACCGGCATTGGTCAGCTCCACGGTAACCACGCGGCGGTCCTTTGCGATTCGCAATCGCTTGACAAGGGACTTATTTTCCAACCGGTCAATAATGCCGGTAACGGTGCTGGAATTGACCATGATGTGTTTGGCAATCTGGGAAGGGGAAAGCGGACCGTTTTCAAGAAGGGCGATCAGGCAGTTAATCTGGGCGGAGCTGACGTTGTAAACCTTGTTCAATTCCTTTGTATAATGCTCTTCCGCCTGCATTAACCGCCGGATGGCATAAATGACCTCCTTAGTCCGTATGGCATACAAATCTTTAACCGAATCATTCGGTACATCTTTTTTGATCTGAGGCATAATGATTTCCCTGATGCACGAAATTTTCAGAAATATTTACCATACAGGCTGAATTTTTCGCAACAAAATAATATGTGTACGCCCTACTGAAAAAAGAGGCTTCAACAAAATGGAATCATTTTATATGGGCATCCAAATCGGCGTTCAGGTCTTTCTTGCTAAATCGAAAGAGAAGGACTTTCAACGGCTTCCCGAAGACATTGTATCCGTGAAGGGGTTCTGCAAAACAAGATCACCCGGATCCTGCTCATTGTGGTATTGACCAACCTTGGGCGTTCCCCCAGGTGCCTTTGTGGCCATACCCTTGATGACCAAGGTGTTCCAGCTCTCGTGCAAGTGCCGTATCACATTACCAACAACGGCCGACGCCAAAGAATACCTTGATCTTTTCGGTCTCCTTTTATAACGTTACATTATCAGCTCCCACCGGAACCGGCGCCTATGAATTTACCGTTTCTGCCTATAATGCGAACGATTCCCTGGTTCGTAGAGGGCGCAACCACAAGGAATTTCCTTAGGGTTCGTTCAAAAATAGATTTGGAGAATTGAAAAATGCCTTTCGATCCTCGTTTTGCCTCACCCTGTGGCCTGTACTGCGGTGTCTGTGCCATCCGTATCGCTCACCAGGATAAAAACGAAAAATTCAAAGAGCGGCTGGTCAATTTGTACAAAGGGGGCACCACCGACAAAGGTACGCTTCCAAACAGTGAAAATCTTACCACAAAAGATATCCACTGTGGTGGATGTTTATCCGACGATCTCTTTATGCACTGCAAACAATGTGAAATAAGGGACTGTACAAAAGAGAGAGGCATCGCCGGATGCCATCAATGTGATGATTTCCCGTGTTCGTTCATTGATGATTTTTCAATGAGTGTCGGGAAAAAGGTCATTTTGCGGTGTGTACCATACCGTAAAAAGGTAGGGACCGAAAAATGGATGGAGGACGAGGAAAAACGTTACTATTGCCCTGAATGCGGGAACAAGGTTTTCAGGGGAGTCGTGACATGCAACCGGTGTAAAACCAGACTCGATTTGGATTGAATATCATCGGCAAAGGCGTCGCTATGATGACTGGTACTGAAACCCCCGCCAAGACTTCGGCATTAGACGCCGTAATATTCCCGATACCAGGCAATGAAAGCCCTGACCCCCTCTTTCAAAGGCGTTTGGGGGGTAAATCCCAGCTTCTCTCTGGAACTCGTAATGTCGGCGGATGTTTCCGCCACATCCCCCGGCTGCATGGGAAGCATGTTCTTTTCCGCTTTTCGCCCCAACTCCGATTCAATGGTCTCGATGAAATCCATTAAGGACGTGGCATCGGAGTTTCCCAAATTAAAGATCTCGTAGGGCGCCGGTCTTTCGATGGCGCTGACGGTTCCCGCCACGATATCGTCAATATAGGTGAAGTCCCGCCGCATTTGTCCGTAATTAAAAACGTTTATGGGACGGTTGTGAAGGATGGCATCCGTAAACAAAAAAAGGGCCATATCCGGACGGCCCCAGGGGCCGTAAACCGTAAAGTATCTCAGCCCCGTGCAAGGGATGTCGTACAGGTGGCTGTAGGCATGGGCCATGAGTTCATTGGCCTTTTTGGTGGCCGCATAGAGACTGATGGGATTGTCGACCCGGTCTTCCACACTGTAGGGATTCTTTTTGTTTTTGCCGTACACAGAGGATGAAGAAGCATATACAAAATTTGTGACCCGAACTTCACGGGCCATTTCAAGAAGATTCAAAAATCCTTCAATGTTGCTCTTTTGATAGGAAAATGGGTCTTTCAGGGAATGCCGGACGCCGGCCTGTGCCGCCAAGTTACAAATATGGGTGATCTTCTGCTCCCTGAAAATATCCCTGAGGGCTTCCAGGTCCTGGATGTCCCCTTTCACAAACTGAAACCGTCCATGGGGTTTCAATAATTCCAGCCGTGCTTTCTTCAGCCCCACATCGTAATAGGGATTCAGATTGTCCAACCCGACCACATGATATCCCGAGTCTAGAAGTTTTCTGGAGAGATGAAAACCGATAAACCCTGCTGAGCCCGTTACCAAAACTTTTTTGTCCGAATCCGCCATCAGTGTGGTTGTCCTCAAAGATTTCAAATTTTTCATATAAATAATAGAAGTGGGCTCGGAAGTAAACCCCGTTGCGGACCTTTCTTTCGGTAAGACTCTACAAAAAAAGCGCTCGGAGAAAACGAATTTCCCACGAGCGCAATTTTGTCAAATGATAACTTAAACTGGATCAAAAGGCCTTTTTCGGCCTCTTGATCCAGGGATACGGATGGTGGATTACATCATACCGCCCATACCGCCCATACCACCCATGCCGCCCATACCACCGGGAGGCATTCCGGGCATATCGGATTTTGGTTCCGGTTTCTCGGCAATCATGGCCTCGGTGGTCAGCAGCAGAGATGAAACGGAAGCGGCGTTCTGCAGCGCAAAACGGGTCACCTTGGTGGGATCGATAATCCCGGCTTCCATCAGGTCTTCGTAAACGTTGCTCTCGGCATTGTAGCCAAAGCTACCGGTCCCGTTTTTCACCTTATCCACCACCACGGAACCCTCGGCGCCGGCGTTCTGTACAATCTGGCGGATGGGTTCTTCAAGGGCTCTCATGACCAGGTTGACACCGGACTGTTCTTCACCCTTGAGTTTGAGCTTGGAAAGGGCGGGAATCGTTCTCAGCAGGGCAACGCCGCCACCGGGTACGATGCCTTCTTCAACAGCCGCTCTGGTGGCGTTCAGGGCATCTTCCACCCGGGCTTTTTTCTCTTTCATTTCGATCTCAGTGGCAGCGCCAACATTGATCACGGCGACACCGCCGATGAGCTTGGCAAGCCTTTCCTGAAGTTTTTCACGATCGTAATCGGAGGTGGTCTCATCGATCTGAGCACGGATCTGTTTGACCCGACCTTCCAGGTCCGCCCTTTCGCCGCCGCCATCTACGATGGTGGTGTTGTCCTTGTCGATGGTGATGGTCTTGGCGCTACCCAGGTCATTCAGGGTCAGGTTTTCCAGTTTCAAACCCAGATCCTCTGAAATTACGCGCCCGCCCGTCAAAATGGCGATGTCTTCCAGCATGGCTTTTCTTCTGTCACCAAACCCAGGAGCTTTCACAGCGGCCACCTGCAAGGTGCCTCTCAAGCGGTTCACCACCAGTGTGGCCAGGGCTTCACCTTCAACGTCTTCCGCAAGAATCAGAAGCGGTCTTCCCATTTTGGCAACCTGCTCAAGGATGGGAACCAGGTCTTTCATGGAGCTGATCTTTTTCTCGTGAAGGAGAACGTAGGGCTCGGCCAGGCTCACTTCCATTTTTTCCGCATCGGTTACAAAGTAGGGGGACAGGTAACCGCGATCGAACTGCATCCCTTCCACCACTTCAAGGGACGTATCCATGCTCTTGGCTTCTTCAACCGTGATGACGCCCTCTTTACCGACCTTGTTCATGGCTTCGGCAATAATATTTCCAATGGTGCTGTCGCTGTTGGCGGAAATGGTACCGACCTGAGCTATCTCGGCCTGATCCTTGGTGGCTTTTGAAAGTTTCTTAAGCTCATCCACGGCAACCTCGGTGGCCTTTTCGATGCCACGCTTAAGGGCCATGGGGTTGACGCCGGCGGCAACCAGTTTGGCGCCTTCCCGGTACATGGCCTGCGCCAGAACCGTTGCTGTGGTGGTGCCGTCGCCCGCCACATCGGAGGTCTTGGAAGCCACTTCCTTCACCATCTGCGCTCCCATGTTCTCAAATTTGTTTTCCAGTTCGATTTCCTTGGCAACAGTCACACCGTCCTTGGTGATGTTGGGAGCACCGAAAGATTTGTCCAGGATTACATTGCGTCCCTTGGGACCCAGGGTTACTTTAACGGCATTGGCAAGGGTATCCACACCGGTCAGAATCGCTTCCCTTGCTTTCATGCTGTATTTAATCTCTTTCGCCATCTTTTATTTCCTCCTTGGAACTTTTTTAAAATTCTATGATTACGCCAACAGAAGTAAGTTATAAAATGATTTTACTCTATAATGGCAATTATATCATCTTCTCTCATGATCAGATGCTCTTCTCCATCGATCTGAATTTCGGTTCCGGCATACTTTCCAAACAGGACTTTATCGCCTTTTTTCACTTCCAGAGCAATTTTCTTACCGTCCTCGGCTACTTTTCCATCACCCACGGCCAGAACAACCCCTTCAACGGGCTTTTCCTTGGCAGTATCGGGGATAATAATGCCGCCTTTGGTTTTGGCCTCTTCTTCGACTCTCTTTACGATAACACGATCATGTAACGGTTTTACTTTCATTTCTTTTCTCTCCTCTCAAATTGGTTTTTCTTGCACAAAAGCCATATGTTTCACCAAAAAAACCTTTACATCCTCTCACCTAAACAACTTCACACAACCCCGTACATTCTTCCCCGGCAGGATTCGCACGCGTTCAAGAAATTCCGCCGAGCAACGTGGTTGATGCAACAGTAAAGGTTGCACGGTCCTTTGTTTTAAAGTAGAGGAACAAACTCGAAGACCCTTAAGATTGTAGCAAAAATCTGACAAATTTCTTAGAGCGTCTCAATGCACTGAAAATTAATATCGACCCTGTGAATGTCAAGGGCAATGACTAAAAAACATGCAAGGTCAAATATCATGAGGGAAGCATGGGATCGATTCAGGGGTGAGGCAAACGCCATTTCAGGGTTTGGCGGATACCTTCGCTCAGTTGAACCTTCGGCTTCCAACCCAGAATGTTGGATGCCTTATCGATGGTAAGACAACTCCTTTTTAAATCCCCGGCCCGGGCCAGTTGTGTTTTCATTTGAGCGAGCTCTTCCGGCACACTTCTTCCCGTCGCCCGGACGGCAGCAAAAATTTTTTCATATAGATCGCCGGTTTTGGTCCCCTGCCCTGTACCGATGTTGAAAAAATCATCACTTCCCCGTGTCAATGCCGCGATATTGGCACTGACCACATCGCCCACAAAACAGTAATCCCTCACCATGCCACGATCATCTTCCGGAAAATGATTGAGCATCGATTGGGTCCCGTTGATAAGATTATTCATGAAAATCGCCACAACGCCCGCCTCGCCATGGGGAATCTGACGGGGACCGTAGACATTGGCATACCGAAGGGTCGTATAATCGAGACCGTACTGATGCCGGTAGTATGTCAGGTAATGCTCCGAACAAAATTTTGTGATGGCATAAGGCGAAAGCGGTTTGGGGGTGTAAGACTCGCTTGTGGGATATTCCTCCGCCTCACCGTAGACAGCGCCGCCGGAAGAGATAAAGATGATCTTTCGTACACCCGATTTTACCGCGGCCTCCAGCAGATTCAGAAACCCCCTGATGTTGACATCCGCATCGAACCCGGGATCTGTGACTGATGCCGGGACACTCATTTGCGCTGCGTGATGATTTAAAATATCGGGTTTCTCCCTTGAGATCACCGCTGCCGCTTCTGGAGAACGGATATCCAATTCATAGAATCGTGCTTCTGGGTTGACGTTTACCCGTTTTCCGGTGTAAAGGTTGTCCAGGATCACAACTTCGTGTCCGGCGCCAATGTAGCCGTCCACCACATTGGAACCGATAAACCCGGCGCCGCCCGTAACCAGTATCTTCATTTTAAGTTCTCCTGCCCCATAAATGGAGCGCATATGATGAGATTTCTTGATTGAATCGCCTGCAAGGCGAAGGGCAGGTTAACAAGATAAAAAACAAGGGTCAAGAAAATATCAGTCGCCCGAATCTGAACCCGTGGTCAAAGGGCTAGAACAAGGCAAGAAAATGAGCCAAAAATACAACAATATCCTCGACAACATCGGCAATACGCCGCTGGTCCCCGTCACCCGGCTTTTGCCCGGCACGAATGTGGAAATACTGGCCAAACTGGAAGGTTTCAATCCGGGGGGCTCCATCAAAGACCGACCGGCGCTCAAAATGATTGAAGCGGCTGAAAAATCGGGGGCTTTAAATAAAAGCAAGACCATTTTAGAGGCGACGAGCGGCAACACGGGAATCGGCTTGGCCCTGGTGGCCGCCGTCAAAGGTTATGACATTTTATTAACCATGTCCGAGGCCGTCAGTGAAGAACGGGTCAAGATTCTTGCGGCCCTCGGGGCGGAGATCGAATTCACACCGGCACACCTGGGCACCGATGGGGCCATCGAACACGCCTACAACCTGGCCCGTGAAAACCCTGAAAGATTCTGGCTGGCCGATCAATTCAACAATGAGGCCAACTGGATGGCCCATTACGAAGGCACGGCCATGGAAATATGGGAACAGACCGAAGGACGTCTTGATGTGATTGTTGCGGCCATGGGGACCACCGGCACGCTGATGGGCATTTCGAGGCGATTCAAGGAATTGGACCCTTCTATCCAGATCATCGGTGTGGAACCTTATTTGGGACACAAGATCCAGGGGCTCAAAAACATGAAAGAGTCCTATCAACCGGGCATATTTGAAAAGGAAAGGGCAGACCGGATCATCAATATCGAAGATGACGAGGCATTTGAAATGTCCCGAATGTTGGCCAGAAAAGAAGGCATTTTTGTGGGCATGAGCTCCGGTGCAGCCATGGCGGTGGCACTGAAAGTCGCCCGTGAAATGGAAAGGGGCCGGATCGTAGTGCTCTTGGCTGACGGCGGAGAGCGATATCTCAGCACACAGCTTTTCATGGCCAAGAAGAAATCAGGGCTTCGCGTCTACAACACCATGACCCGCAGGAAAGAGGATTTTGTACCCATCACAGAAAATCATGTCACCCTTTACTCCTGCGGTCCCACCCTCTGCCAGGTTGTGGACCTGGTGCAATGCCGCCGCCTTGTTTTTTCCGATCTGATCAGCCGCTATATGACTTACAGAGGATATGACGTAAACCATGTCATGAATGTGACGGACCTGGATGACCGCACCATTGAGGGGGCTCAGCGGGCCGGTGTCTCCCTGAAAGAATTTACGGATATGTTTTACAATTCCTTCATGAAGGACCTCGACAGCCTGAACATCATCAGAGCCGCCCAGTACCCCCGGCCGAGCGAACATGTTGAGGACATGATTGAACTGGCCCAGACCCTTTTGGAAAAGGGATACGCCTACGAAAAGCTCCGTTCCATATACTTTGATATCTCCCGATTCAAAGATTACGGAAAACTTTCCAAAATTGATCTCAATAAAATTAGAATCGGAAAAACGGTTGATCTGGATCAGTATGAGAAGGAAAATCCAAAGGATTTCACTTTACTGAAGAGATCCACCCTCAGTGAGCTGAAAAGTGGCCTCTTTTTTAAAACAAAATGGGGTAATATACGGCCGGGATGGCATCTTGAATGCGCCGCCATTGCACTTAAAACCCTCGGACCCACCCATGACATTCACACCAGCGGCGTGTCCCTGGTATTCCCCCACCACGAAAATGCCATCGCTATCAGCCAGGCTGCGACAGACAGACCGCTTGCCAACTACTGGCTTCACAACGAGCCGGTCATGTTTAACGGTCCCAATCCATCCGATGATGTGAAGCTGACACTTAGAGATCTATTGACGGAAGGCTTCAAAGGAAGAGAAATCCGATATTGGCTCCTCAGCCGCCACTATCGCAAACCCATCTTCTTTTCCCATGCCAAACTTGCAGCCGTCCGAAACACCATCGCCCATCTCGACAAGTTTGTTCAAAAAATATACTTCGCGAAGTCGGCCTCCGAGGATCCGGACCTGGATCAGACCATTTATGCTCTGAAACAGGGTTTTGTAATGGCCATGGACGATGACTTCAATGTGGCCGCAGGCTTAGCGGCCCTTTTTCAGTTTACCCGTGACATCAACCAGCGAATGGACCAAAGGGGCCTTTCCACATCTGATCGCGAAAAAATACTGGCAGCTCTGGCCCGTATCAACTCAGTCCTGGGGATCATGAATCTGGATCCTCCGGACTCCGACCCGGAGGTGGCGGAACTGATCGAGAAAAGGGAACTGGCGAGAAGCCAAAAAGATTGGGGCACCGCTGACGGCCTGAGAAAGGAAATGGAAGCCATGGGGATTGAGGTGATCGATACCCCCAGCGGCCCAAGATGGCGAAAAATTGAACTCCACTAAACGGGATAACGCCTTATTTTTTATTGAATTTCTCCAAATAGAACATTGTAGAAAAACCGAGCGACCATGCCCATATACGAATATGAACCTGTAAATATAAATAACTGCTGCAATAAATGCGAGCATGGGTTTGAATATATTCAGAAAATTGATGATAGTCCCCTTGCCGAATGTCCAAATTGCGGCAGTCGGGTCAAAAAAATCATCTCCTGGTGCAGAGCTGCCGTCATTGAAACCTCTGAAGAGCATGCACAAATCAGCCGAAAAATCGCCGCCTATGAAAAAGAAGGTATGTGGAGTCATGCCGCCGAATTGGCGGATACCCATGCGGAAAAGATCAAAGACAACCGACTGAAAATGAGAGCCATCGACAACTACGAAAAAGCGGGTTACGATGCAGGTACCCTTGAAAAGCACGCCAAAACCGACAACCAGAATGCGGAACCTTAGGGGTCCGCTGAAAGCATTCGCAGAATTAGCGCTCAGATATGACAGGGAGGTTTTTTCATGAAAATTGAAGAACTCATCAGTGGAAAAAACGATAGACAGACCATAGAGTTTGCAGGGGTTTCCCTGCCCATTGCCGCGCTAAGACGGTTCATGGACGATGGCTATACCCATATGAAACCTTACCAGACAGAAAAAACTTTTTCCATGTGGGGTAAGACCTGCACGGGATGTTTTACCCAAGAAGAGATTGTTAACCGGTCTTAATCAAAATATATTTACTGTATCTGGTATCGAACGCCTCGGTGCGCACGAATGCCATTTCATCGCTAAAATCCTGCCAGATCCGCGTGAGGGCATCTTTCAGTTTTTCTGAGGAACCGGTTGCGAAATCCCCATCCGGCACGGAAAAAGCCCTTAAGAACTGTTCTTCAAACCCGAACATACGGTAGGGTGGCACGGTATCCCCTCCCCTGAGCATGCTCAAAAAAGCTTTTGCCGCTTTGAAGGAAAGGGGCTTAAAGCCCGGACATAAGCCCATTTTCTGCCGCGCCCAAAGCGTCAACAGCAGCTGATGAACGGTCAGCTGAAAGGGACCACCGGATTCGGTCAACGAAGTCAGCGGATACCTTTTGGTTAAGGATGCCATCAGACAATCCAGGGCATTCACAAGACCTAGCACATCTTCTGTGGCCGACAAATCTGACGGGGATTTAAAATGCCTGTAATCCTCCGGTGATTCGGCTCCGCCATAAAACAGGGGCCGATTTTTCAGAATTCCGGTGAGCGCACCTTCCCATACCTCTCCCCAGAAAGAGGTTTCCAAACCCGCTTCCTGGAACCAGCATGCCTTCAACCACCTTTCTGCTTTCCACTTAAGCTTGACAGCCAACCCGAACCCGGCACGGAAGAGTGACACAAGCGTGTTGAATCTGAGCAGACTTTCGGCGATCTTTGTCTCCTCATGGGATCGCTCTTTCAGTATAAGATTCAGGTACCCCGCCGCCTGACGCTGAATTTCCTCAAGATGTTCCACATTCCAGTTGGAAAAACCCTCGGCCGACAGAATCTGATTACAAAGGCCGGCAAATTCCAGACGAATACGTTCCAACAGCGTCTCGTCCGACAACTTCGACAGCGTTTGTGTTAACAACAGGTTCCGTTCCTGAATGGTCTGAAGCGGCCAACGTGGTACGGCACCAACATCCTCCGGACGGGACACCGGCCAGGGGGTGGCATCCGGTTCTCCCGTCTTCAAACGCTCCGCGTCAATTGGTGCAAAAACCGCAATGGCCTCCTCACGGGGAAGAAAGCCGTGTTCCGCCAATCGGACATTTCTCATACGGTACATGTCTTCTTCAACTTCCGTCGGCAGCACACCCGCCAAGCCCATTAAGAGCGACTGGTATTTCAGGATATCCTCGGCGGCCATGGTTCGCAGCAGGGCTTGAATAACATCCCGTTGATTTTCCTGCAATGGCCGAACGTAAAAAAAACCGTCAACGCTGAAAAACTCTGGCCCAAAGCCATCCCCTCCCCCATCTTCATCCGTCACTTCCACCACAATACTGCGGTAGAGGTAATAGTAAGCGAGCCATTGACCTTCGGAAAAGAGCCATTTCGTGAGCCGCCGGGGATCGGCTGTCAAAAGACGCCTCAGCCAGCGGCCTGTTTGCGTCAATTCCAAACGGTCATTTTCCCAGGTTTCCACATCCAGGACATATTGCCATTGATCCAGTGATGCCAATTTCAACAATTCAAGGGATGAATCCTCACCAATCTTATGGATCAGAAAAAAGAAATCCTGACTGGACATGCTGCGGATCAGGCGTGGGCAGTCCGGATGGCTCAAAACCTTATCAAGTAACCTGCTGCCTGAAAGGGTACGCAATTTATCCAGAAAAACCGCGTCCATGGGCAGCATTCCCTGATTGACTTCAGCATCCTGATGGCTGTTTTGCAGTCGTTTTTCCAATTCAGTGCTCCTTTTTTTGCGAAGGGGTTTGGGACAAAACCAGTTTACCTTTCACGCCTTAAAGCCCTCAACATTCTATTCGCCCTGCTGTTCGGGCGATCGGTTGGGCTTGACAAAAAGGGGAATGGGCGCAAGAATCGGCACAGACTTTTTAGGTGATTTTATGCCATCTTAATCAGAAAGGCCATGGTAATCTCAAAAAAATGGAGGCAATCAATGGGCTCGCCCGGAAACGCGTCTCCGAACCGGTTATCCCTGAACGGTCCATGGTCATAAACCGGTTTCTTTTCCACAACAGGGTCCCCGAAAGGTGTGAATATGGCAGCCACAAGGCAGCACATGGCCATCAAGAAGAGACTTTTTGTCGTACTTCTGGGTATTTTTATAGTGGTCATGGTGGGAACCAATGGGTACTATATGCTTTACGGTGGGCATTCAAAGTTTCTGGACTGTATGTACATGACCGTTATTTCCCTCACCGGTGTCGGATATGGCGAAGTGCTTCAGGTGACGGGAAATGTCCCTGCCCAGATATTCACAATGGTCCTGATTACATTCGGCATGGGTATCATCTTTTATGGGATCAGCGCCATGACCGCCCTGATTGTTGAAGGGGAACTTTCGGGGATTTTAAAAGGGCAGAGGATGCAAAAAGACATCAGCAAAATGAAAGACCATTACATCGTATGCGGAGGGGGTGAAACCGGCCGCCCTCTCATCGCAGAACTCCGCAGCAACCAGGAAGCAGTTGTGTTGATTGAGCAGGATCAGGCGCATATTGACCTTGTCAGGGACACCGGTGACATCCCATACATCGAGGGCGATGCAACGGAAGACCAAAACCTCATAGCGGCCGGCATCGAAAACGCCGCCGGCATTATCGTTTGTCTGCCATCGGACAAAGACTGTCTTTATGTGACCATGACCGCAAGAATGCTGAACAGGAAACTGCGGATCATCAGTCGAATGACGGATCAAAAACATGAAGCAAAACTTAGGATAGCGGGTGCTGACGGCGTGGTATCGCCCAATGCCATCGGTGCCCTTCGCATGGCGTCGGAGATGATCCGTCCCACCGCTGTTGATTTCCTGGACCAGATGCTCAGGAGCAGCGGCGGCACACTCCGGTTCAACCAACTGGCGCTCTCCGAGACCGGCGCTTTTTCAGGCAAGACCATCGGAGAATCCGGCATTAAAGACAAATACAGGCTGCTCATTGTGGGCCTCAAAGAGGAACCGGGAAATATTTCTTTTAATCCACCGCCTACAGCGACGCTGAAAGGCGGAATGAAATTGATTGTCATGGGGGATGTGGCCGACATCCAAAAAGCCAAAAAGGTATGCTGAGTAATTCGAGATCCATCAAAAATGCCGTAATTTTGGTCATGGCCTTCTCGGTGGTCGCCTGCGCCCATCCAAGGCAGGTTTCTTCTGAGAGGAAACAGGCCGTTTATACGGTTTCAAAGGGCGATGATTCTCTGGTGAGCCGTTTTGCCCCCCTTCTGCTGGCGCGGGGGTATCAGGATAAACAAAACAGAATTGGAATGCCCGGCGTAAAATATAACGCCGAAGGCGAAGAAGAAATCTATATAGACGTAAACTGTCCCGCCATTTATTGGATGACGCGAAAATTCACCACCTCAAAAGGACGCTATACCAATCTTATCTATCGTATCCATTTTCCGGAAATCCCTTTGAGCCTGATACCCTTTCATCTGACAGCGGGGAAAAACGTAGGCCTGCTTTTTATCGTCACCCTGAATGAGCAAGACCGCCCCGTTCTTTTTACCACATCGGGTACCTGCGGTTGTTATGCTGTTACGATTCCTACCGCGTACCTGGACAAAGATGCCTACCCCATGGATTGGAAATCGGAAAAACCGCTCCATGTCTATGGCGAAACCCTGCCACAACTGCTCGATTTCAGTTCTTTTGAAGATCCCAGACTGGTGGTATCTCTGCGTCCCGATGTTCACCGGGTTATGGATCTGAAAGTGGTGGATGCATCATCAGTGACCGGTTCACGTTTAAAAAACGTTGTTTCAGCCTCCCTTTTGCCCATGACAAGCCTGGAGCAAATACCTGCGGGAATGGGACGGACCACCAGTCTCTACTATCAAGACTGGCCTTATGAGGGCCTGGTGAAAGGCTCATTTAAGTGCTGGGAAACCCTTTTCATGAGTCTCATCAGCCTCGATTTTTTCGTGGGCACGGATAAGATCTACGGCAACAGCGAGACCACCGGCACACATTTCTACACCAGCCTGAAGCCTTGGAACCGAAAGGCGAGCGACATGTGGCACTTTGAACGGTTTCTAAAGTTTAACGGTTGGAATCTATGAGTTCTTTCTGTTTGCTGTACGGAAAAAAAACATTGAAAGAGGTTCCGCCTGAATTAATGCAATCCTCCCTGCTTTCCAAGTAGCTGCATTGATCGACATCTCCCACACAGGCGGCATCCGGTTGTGTCAAAAACCGACATCTCACGCTGGTCATGGTCAGCTGAAAACCGTACCGTTCCCCGAACACCTTCATGCGCAGAAGATCGGCCCCTTTGCCGCCGGCGTTAAAATCAAAGGGGTGTTTTGAAGAATAATCCATGGTCTCCTGAGTGGAAAAAAAGCCTTCGAAAATGCGTTTTCGATCCTCGGGCACAATCCCCACGCCAAAATCAGTCACCTTCAACATCACGCCATCGTCTCTTTTTTCGGCCAGAAGGACCACCCGTCCGCCGTCAGGGGTATTTTCAACGGCATTCTTGATCAGTCCGTCAACCACCTTTTCCATCACATCCGAAGGCATGTAAATGCTCAGTTGATCTTCCAAATGGCAGATGATATCCACATTTCGGTGCTTACACTGCTGTTCAATGACTGCCAGCCGTTCTGCTACGAAACGGTTCAGAAAAATTTCCTCAATTTGACTTTCCCTCGGACCGAACTCCGATTCAAGTCGATTGCGCAGCCACTTTACGATCTCTCCTTCCCCCACTTTTTCCGCCACCAGAGATTCCAGTTCATCCATACATTGATCGAGCATGATATTGAGAACAATGTAAGATCGGTATTTCCGACCTCGCATAATGTCTTCCACCTGATACTGGATCTCAAGGATACGATCCAGATTCCGTTTCGCCCTTTCAAAAGTGGCGCCCCACTCCTTTTCAGGAAGCGCCTGAAGCTTTTTGCTCAGAATCACCAGGGACCCCAGTAAAATGGATGCGGGCGTTTTCAGTTCATGGGAAAGATGATTGATGATTCGGTCTTTGGCACGGTTGAGACTCGCCACCTCTTCATATGCTTCATTCAACTCCTTGGAAAACCGTGCATTTTCAATAGAAAGTGCCACCGTGCTGGCAATCATGGTCAGAAGCTTTCGATCTTTTTCATCAAAGATGCCGGTCTTTTTGTTGATGGCTGTGAGAACACCAATGATTCCTTTACCCCCTTCAAGGGGCACAATAAGAACGCTTTCAGTTTTAAAGCCGATAGCCTCATCCAATCCACGGTTAAAATCAGCATCATCCGCGGTATTCGTTACAATGGCCGGTTCACCGGTCCGCAAGACCCGTCCCATAATCCCTTTTCGTGAAGACTGTGGGGCCAATTTGATCTGGCGCTGGGCAGTACTGTCATCGTAGGCGGCCGCCGGAAAAGAAATTTGTTGGAGATCCTCATCCAGTAAACCGACCACAGCCCCTTCCGTATCAAGAAGCCGTTTTACCTCGCCTGTGATATAATCCAGCAACTCCCGCAATACCGGGTATCCGGGAAGCGCGCAGCTGATTTGGAAAAGCGTTTCATTGATTCGCTCAATTCTTCGTTCCTCCGTCACATCCTGAAGGATAAAGAGTTCTCCGGGGGTATCCTCGGCCTGTTGAGAAGACAACTGTCCTCGAATGATCACATCCAGGATACGGCCACCCTTGGTCATCCGTTTGGTTTCGATGGTCTCACCCGCATTTTCCTTTAAGCGCCTGAAGCTTTCCACGGCTTCCTTTTCATAGCCGGGAGGAAAATAGGGAATTTTTCGCCCAATCAACTCTTCCAGACGCCAGCCAAACACCTGGGTGAAAGCAGGGTTTATATAGGTGACATTTCCTGCGGTTGAAAAAACCACCATGGGGTACGGAACAAAATCAAACAGGTTTCTTGTTGTGCGCCTGGCTTTTCTTTTGGCTTCAAATTCCCGTTCATATCTGCGCTGGGCTTCTTTCAGTTCATCGATGGTTTTGAATTTTTCCGTGACATCCCGCGCGATGCCTCTAAACCCGAGCTTTTTTCCCTCATGATTTTTTACCAGATACGCGGAGAGTTCAATGACTTTCAGGTTACCCGCTTTATCCCGGGTTTCCCACACGAGATTGGAAAAACCACGGTGCGAAATCCAGACCTGGTTATACGCTGCATGGAATTTTCTGGATTGCCGCACGTCCATGAGATCACCCAAATGCTTGTGCAGAATCTCTTCTTTACGGTAACCCAGCATCTTTGGCAGAGAACTGCTGAAACCCGTTAGGTTGCCATGGTTGTCCATCTCATAGACACAATCCCCCGAACCGTCGATCAGCTCTCTTAACGTCGCATCAGAGCTGCTTTCCATTGAAATGTCCTCGTTTTTATTCTCCCGTTTCACCATCTCTCTTTTTCCCTCCGACCCCGCCGTTCGATGGTATCCGTATTCCATCTGTCACTTCTTCACTAAAAAACCTCTTTAAAGCGCTTTAGAAAGTCCGGCGGCACGATGCCGTCACCGCTGGTTCAGCTTGAAACGGACCGGCACTTGAACCCACATTTTTGCCGGCTTGCCATCGACCGTCCCGGGTTCGAACCGCCAGTTTCTAACCGCCCTCACCGCTGATTTGTCCAGCATACTGTAACCGCTGGACTTCAACACCAGAAGATCGGCCACTTTTCCGTCACCATTCACCAGAACCTTGAGCAATAGTACCCCCTCATATCCCCTTCTTCTCGC
>JAJDOH010000230.1 GCA_022340265.1 Deltaproteobacteria bacterium
CATTCATTAACGGTGAGAATTGTGGGAAAAAGAAAAGACAACGAAAAGTACCATCGAATTATCGAAGCGGCCACGAAAGTTTTTGCGAAAAACGGATTCTATCAATCAAAAATCGCACAGATCGCGAAAGAGGCCGGGGTCGCTGATGGAACGATTTATATCTATTTTGAGAATAAGGATGATATCCTCATCTCCCTTTTTGAAGAACAGATGAAGGGTGTTTTAGACAATATGGCCCATCAGGTCTCAACTATCGATAATCCTGCCGGAAAACTTGAGATATTTGCATCAACGCACCTGGGACTCATTGAAAAGAACAAGGATATGGCGGAAATTATTCAGGTGGAGTTGCGACAAAGCGGCAAGTTCATGAAAGAATACAAGAATGAGAGATTCTTGGAATACCTTGATATTATAGAGGATATTATCATCGAAGGCCAGAAAAAGGGGCTTTTCCGAAAAGATGTGATCCCAACTGTTGCCAAAAGAGCTTTCTTTGGTGCATTAGATGAGGTTTCACGTTTTTGGGTATTGTCAAGTCGCAGGCAATATGATACCAGAACCGCAGCCAAACAGATCAGTGATTTCTTTTTAAACGGCATAAAGAAATGAGTTAATTTTAAATTGGTTATCCCTTTTTCCCTTGACGCATAGTTACGATACAGCTATATTGTAATTACTTCCACCCGGACATTTCAGAAAACCGTTTCACGGAAGCCGGTTTCTAGATGTTCAATGTTTTTTGATGGGGAAAAAGTGGAAATTTTAGCCGCATGGATGCATCACAATTTTGGGGATGTAAGTCGGCCAGAAGGGGATGTTTTGAAATTGGCTCAAGCATGATGGTCGAATTAACGCGTTAACTTGTAACAGGTGCAAAGAAGGAGGACAAGGTGAACATTATAGTCTGTCTAAAACAGGTACCGGATACCGAAAGTCAGATCAAGATTGGATCGGACGGCGTGTCAATTGTGACGGATGATATCAAATGGGTGATGAATCCGTATGACGAGTTTGGTGTAGAAGAGGCGTTACGCCTGAAAGAGAAACATGGCGGCGAGGTGACCGTGGTAGGGCTTGGACCGAAAAGGGTGACCGAGTCTATTCGAACAGCGCTGGCCATGGGAGCCGACAAGGGGGTCCTCGTTACGGATGATGCCCTGGAGGGAAGTGATGCGCTGGCAACGGCTAAAGCGATTGCCGCCGCCATCAAAGATCTTGAATATGACGTTATTTTCACTGGTCAACGTGGTGTTGATGATGATCAGGGGCTGGTTGGTGCCGCCGTGGCCGAGATGCTGGGTATTCCGCAGCTTTCCCTGATCGTAAAGGTTGAAGTGGCGGAAGATGGCAAAACCGTCAAAGTAGAACGACCCATTGAAGGCGAAACCCTTGTCATTGAGTCCTCCCTGCCGGCATTGATTACTGCTCAGAAAGGCTTAAATGAGCCCCGTTACGCATCTCTTCCCGGAATTATGAAGGCGAAGAAAAAACCCCTGGAAGAAAAAAGCCTTGGGGACTTGGGCCTGGATGCTTCGGAATTCGGCGCGGACGCAAGGAAATTGAAGATTCTGGAACTGACACCTCCGCCTGCACGGAAAGCCGGGAAGATCGTTGGGGGTGAAACGCCCCAGGAAAAGGCTGCCGAGCTGGCAAAGCTGCTGCATGAAGAAGCGAAGGTTTTGTAGCCCTTTACCGTTTCACGCTTTTTCTAATCGTGCTGATGTGCAGAATTTAATATTAATATGAATGTGTAAGGAGATAAAAAATGGCACAGGGAGTTTGGACGATTGCTGAGCAGAGAGATGGCGCGATCCGCAAAATTACTTACGAAATCGTGAGTGAAGGAAGACGGTTGGCGGATGCCCTCGGTCAGGAACTGACCGTGGTACTGCTTGGTTCCAATATAAAAGACAAAGCCGGTGAGCTGGGACAATATGGTGCGGATAAGGTCCTGGTCTGTGATGATCCGAAACTGGATCCCTATACCACGGATGCCTATGTATCCGTCATTTCGGGGCTGGTTAAGGAAGGTGATCCGGCAATATTGCTTTTGGGTGCTTCCGTCGAAGGAAAAGATCTGTCCGGCAGACTGGCGGCAAGGCTTGATGTGGCGATGGCACAGGACTGCACGGTTTTTGCCATTGAAGATGGAAACCTCGTGGCAACCCGACCCATCTATGCCGGAAAAGCCTATGCAAAGGTCACCTTTGAAAACAGCTTTCCTCAGATGGGGACGGCTCGGCCGAATGTCATGAGTGTTGCTGAACCGGATGCATCCAGATCCGCTGATATAGTGGATGCGGACTTTTCCCTGGATGATGGGGAGTTGAAGACAAAGGTCGTGGATGTGGTTAAAGATGAAAGCGGGAAGGTCGATTTGACTGAAGCAGACAAGATCGTTTCCGGCGGTCGCGGCATGAAAGGGCCTGAAAATTACAATATTCTGGAAGAGTTGGCAGAATTGATCGGTGCCAGTGTTGGCGCTTCGCGTTCGGCTGTTGACGCGGGATGGCGGCCTCATTCGGATCAGGTGGGGCAAACCGGTAAAGTGGTTTCACCCAATCTGTATGTGGCGTGTGGTATATCCGGAGCCATTCAGCATCTGGCCGGTATGAGTACTTCAAAAGTGATCGTCGCCATCAACAAGGATGAAGATGCGCCCATCTTTCAAAAAGCCGATTACGGTGTAGTCGGGGATCTTTTTGATGTGGTCCCCGCTCTGACCGAAGAAGTCAAAAAATATCTGTAGAACACTTTAAATATCATTTTAATGAGCACCTCGAACCTTCCGGTTTGCGGTGCTCGTTTTTTTAGGAAAGCATTTTCACAGTAGCTCCAGGAAATCCTCCAGATCCATTGCGCCGAGTTCTTCCAGTGCCTTCGCTTCGCTGAGGAAACTATTATCCAGGTTTTCCAGGGTGCCCGGCTGAACCAGTATGTTCAGGTTTTTCTCATCCGGTTTTTCGAGCCATTGTTTTACCAACTCCACGGGGCGGCGAACTTCTTCAAGCTCTTCCAACATTTTGAAGGCAATATCCTTTGTTTCACCGGAGGCCAGGTGCGGGGCTGCGAAAAAACGATCAAGAATGACGGCAATGGGGACGTGCACTTCCTTTTCCAGCAGATAATTCAGTTTTTGCAGAAAAGCGGACTCGTAAGTTCGTCCTGTAGGTAAAGCTGATTCTGTTTCACCCTGAGTGATGACACCGTATTTCAGCCGCATACGTCGGTTCCCTTTGAGCGGTTCAGGGACCCAGTAACGCCCTTCCGGGGTTTGCAAGGGTGCTTCGTGGCTTTTTCCGGGTGGGATGATCTTTTCCATTGGCGTGGGAGTTTGTTCCGGCTCAATCCCATCCATAACGAGAACTCTGGTTCCCGGTCTGAGCGGGCGAAAAACACCTTGATCGGAGATCAAACCGATTTCATGATGTCCACACGTGGGGCAGTTTCTGGCGGTTACAATTCCTGAAAATGGCAATTCTTTGGGGTTCGTCATTGCTGTCTCCTTCCAATACCACCGGCTTTTGTATCAAAACCGGATCGTGATATCTTAATTGTATATTCAACTAAGGCGGCAAAGCCGCAGTTTTAAGTTTTGGGTTTTTCAGTCAATGAACTTCCTGTTTTTTGTGACAGAAGACCAGGTGATAAGGTACTAAGATATTCTATCCGATTTCGAAAAGAGAGGCAAAAAATATGACGGTCATTTGAGTTACCCCTACCGGCAGGTGACGCAAAAAGCGCTGTTTCAACTCTCTTGGCAATGGAGATTAAAGAAGATCGTCGGTATTTCTTGCAATGTTTTTCCGTCGGGGCATTATTTGGTTGACAAAAGTAAAAATTTACATAAATTTAGGGCCCAGATCGCTATCGGCGGTGTAGCTCAGTTGGTCAGAGCATGCGGCTCATATCCGCAGAGTCACTGGTTCAAATCCAGTCACCGCCACCAGCAAAAAGCCAGCCCGGCATTGACATTTTCCCGTCCGATCTTATTTTTTTCATGTTAATATGCCAGTACGAACCTTTGGTGTAAGTATATGGCCTCTTTCAAGAAAAATGACCTTAAGGTTGTGAGCGACGCTCTGGAAATTGCGGAAGACGCAACGGGTAATTTCTATAAATTCTCTTTGGGGCAATGGAAAAGGCACCGCTATGATGTGAAAACCCGATCCTCCTTCAGACCGGAGGAGATGAATTTTTCAGCACTGGCGGTTTTGTTCAAGGGTATGCGGATGGTGGAAGATTTTCATCCGAGAACAAAAGACAAAGATTTCTATTTCATATGTCTGCAGGATCATTCCATCCTAGAGGTTCTTGAACGGGACCGTTATCTTACACTTTTGCCGCTCTTAATTTATGTTTTTACCCATGAGTTGGTGCATATTGTCAGGTTCTGTAATTTTTTTCAGATGTTTGATGTATCTCAAAAAAAACGGTTCGAGGAGGAAGGGATTGTCCACAAGACGACCTTTGAAATTTTAAAGGATTTTTCTCTTCCGAACCTGGATTATGTCCTTAATTCATACCGGGACCACAGAATGTGTGAGATTGTTTTTTGATTGTGAAATGAAGGAGGTGTTTAGGCATGCCGATTTATGAATATGAATGCAATAAGTGTGGGCACCACGTTGAGGCCCTGCAGAAAATTTCGGATCCCCCGATCCTTGAATGTGACCAGTGTCACTCAAACATGAAAAAGCTCATCAGCCAGAGTACGTTTCATTTGAAAGGAACCGGGTGGTATGTGACCGACTATGCATCCAAGAACAGCAACAATCAAATGAGTGCGAAGGAAACGAGTTCTTCCGACAGCGACACGACCCCAAAAAAGGTCGAGGCAAAAAGCGATGGAGGAAAAACGGCTCCAAAAGAGTCATCGAGCCCCTCCAAAAGCGCAAATTAATTCCAATGAAAATGTGAAGGTTGGCTATGCATACCAGGGATAGCGGCAGGGTTCACGACAAATTGGTCAACCGGCTGGAACGTCAGGAAAAACAGCGCGCTTATAAGCAGGGACGTTTCTTCAAATTTAAGCTGGATGACATCCACGGAAAACTGGTTCAAGCGCTGCTGCAGGAAGAAATCGTAGAGACGGACAATGTGGCGGCATTTTCAAGCGCCCTTAAAAAAGGCATGAAAAAAGCAGTGAACAGTTCGGAGTTTGATTTTACATATTTCATTTCACCGATTCGAACGTTGGTTCCCCGCCCCAATCCTCATTCGCTTTACATGACGCAGTATCTCATGGAAGTGCTCATCAACGATCCGGCGGTTATTGAAATCTATGGGACGGATGAAGACGTATACCATGTAATCAACAAGGTTGTCAGCCGTAGCAGCATCCAGTTCGATGAGATGGAGCGGGAGATTGAAGCGCAGCTGGCGCGCAACCAGAAACTGGTGCCGGGTTCTGCCGCCTATCAGGTTGAAAAAGATGAACTGTTCAGGAAAAAGGTGGGCGACGTCAAACAGGAAGCCAGCCATTAAAAGACTGTTCGTATTTCATCCAGTAAAAATGATAAGATTTTTTCCGTAAATCGTAAATATGGGTTGACGGTTTTTGACCAAGCAGGGGTTTCTGATGGGCCAAAAAGCAGCATTTCTATTTCCGGGACAGGGTTCGCAGTTTGTGGGTATGGGGCAGGAACTGGTGAAACGGTTTCCCCAAGTCGAAGGTATTTTCAGGGAAACGGATCGGATCTGTGAAAAGCCCATCGCCAAACTTTGTTTTGAAGGACCCATGTCCGAATTGACCCTCACGGAAAACTGTCAGCCCGCCATTACAGCTGTCAGTCTGGCCTGCCTTTCCCTCTTAAATGAATCGGGCATAACGGCAGATGTTTCCGCAGGTCACAGTGTCGGAGAATGTGCCTCAATGGTTTCAGCGGGCATCCTCAGCGAAAACGATGGACTCAAGCTGGTGCATAAGAGGAGTTCACTGATGCACCGGGAAGCCCTGGCCAATCCCGGTCACATGGCAGCGGTGATCGGCTTGGATATGGAAGCGGTGATGGAGATTGTGGCAGAGGCAAGGGCCGGCGAAATCCTTGATGTTGCCAATCACAATACCGCCCGGCAGATTGTCATTACGGGGCAAAAAGATGCGGTCAACCGGGCTGTTCAGCTGGCCAAAGAGAAAAAAGCCAAAGCCATTCCCCTGAAAGTCAGCGGTGCCTGGCACTCGGGGCTCATGAAGGGCGGTGTGGATGAATTCAGAACATTTATGAAAGACATCCCCTTTTCAGCCCCCACTTCTGAAATGATTTTTAACGCCACGGCCCAAAGTGAGGCGGATCCTGAGCGTATCAAGGATATCATGGCCAACCAGTTGGTGAGCCCGGTCAGGTGGTATGACAGCATGCGGAAAATGCTGGACAAGGGTGTCAATACCTTTGTGGAAGTGGGTCCCAAAACCGTTCTGGCAGGACTCCTCAAAAAGATTGCCTCCCCCGACCATGCCCTCACCGTATTCACGGTTCAGGACCCTGAAGGCCTGGAAACCGTGTTGGAGAAAATCTCGTAGACAGCACTTGAAATCTTTTTCGCTTCCATCCATTTCTTACGGATTCACCGCGGCAACAGTTGCCCGGACAGTTTTTGCAGACCTCGGGGTCGAAACCAAAATCAAATCCGGTTTTTCGAACGATCCTTTCAGCCCTATCCTTTATGGTTTCCTTGTTCATGTTTCAGTAGATACTGTTTTACATCCAGTCCGCTGCCGAACCCGCCGAGCCCGTCGGCGGCAAGAACACGGTGTCACGGAAAGATGAGGGGAAGAGGATTTCGGCCCATGGCCTGTCCCACAGCGCGGGCTCCTTTGGGGCTACCCGCCATGTCTGCCACTTCTTTGTAGGTTCGGGTTTCCCCGAAAGGGATGTCGGCGATGGCTTTCATGGCAGCCCACTGAAATGGGGTGCAGGCAACATCCATCTTTAATGCTTCCTGCAAGGGTTGGCCCCAAAAAGCCGCTTCGATGGTCTCCTGAAGGGGGTCATTCACCTCGTGGCTTTCCAGCAGTTCAAAATCCGGATAGCGCTTCTTGAAAAAGGCTTTTGTATTCACGCTTGCATCAAGGCCCATACCGATCCGAAGTGCCCCCTTTTTTGTGGAAGCCATGTGGACATATAGGCGGTCGAGCTTTATACGCCAGAAATAGATTTCGGGTGCAGACGTCCCTGCCATGTTTTTCTCCTTTCAAGTGTGTCTTGAATGCATTTCAGATTTTCCATTTTATAAACTGCCCAATCCGGCGCCAGAAGGTCCGATTTTCCAGGGTCTCCAGTAAGCCGCTGAATGACGGTATCGGGAGGCAGAAGTTCCAGAAAGTCCACCACCAGGTTGGCATATTCATCCCTTTCCAGACAACGGAATTCCTCTTTTCTATAGCGTTCAGCCAACGGGGTTCCGCGAATCACGTACAGCGAATGAATTTTGACCCCCTGGACGGGCAGGGCGGTGATAAATCGGGCGGTATCCAGCATCATGGAGCGGTTTTCACCGGGAAGCCCCAGGATCACATGGGCGCATACGTTCAAACCGAAATCATGGCTCATATGAACCGTCCGCTCAAAACATGCTACGGAATGGCCCCGGTTGATGGTTTGAAGGGTTTGATCGTGGGCCGACTGCAGCCCGAATTCCATCCAGACCAGATAATCTTTTCGGTAGGCACCGATCATTTCAAGAATTTCTCTGTCGACGCAATCGGGCCGGGTGCCTATGGATAGCCCCACCATATCCGGATGGCTGAGCGCTTCGTCGTAAAGCTGTTTCAGATGGAAAGCGGGAGCGTATGTGTTGGAAAAAGACTGGAAATAGGCGATGAATTTCCGCGCATGATAGCGTTTGCGGATGAACCTTTCGGCTTTTTCGATTTGCCCGGAGATCGGCAGCCGTTCTTTCGTGAAAGCGCCGGTGCCCGATCCCCGGCCGTCACAGAAGATGCATCCCCCCGTTGAAACGGTTCCGTCGCGATTGGGGCACCCAAGCCCCGCATCCAGTGAAATACGCTGAACCCGTTCGCCGAATTGTTCTCTCAGATAGGTGTTAAAGTCCCGGTAACGTTTCAAACGGCTCCTCCCGTATGGGCAGTTTAAAACATGATATGAGATGGGTGTGGCGTTGAGCAAGTGCTTTTCCGTTCCGTTTCGGTTTTTCGTTGACTTACAGTAAAACTTACAGTATTTATTTTACTGTGACATGAAACGATGGAAAGGAGCCCAGTTCATGAAACTAACGCGCCGGCAAAAAGAGGTTTTAAGCTATATTTCCGAACACATAGATGCATGGGGGAAATCGCCTTCCTTTGAAGAGGTTTGCTCCCATTTCGGGTTTTCGTCTTACAATACCGTCTCCGGCTATCTCGACATTCTGGAGCAAAAGGGGTACATCCGCCGGCCCAAGGAAAAAAATAAAAAGCGTGCCATTGAAGTCATCAGTCCCGTGGAGACCCGTCGGTTTGAGTTTCCCCTGCTGGGCCGGGTGGCGGCGGGAGAGCCCATTGAGGCCATCGAAGATGTGGATGTGGTGGAAGTGCCGCCTTCCATGGCAAATGAGGGCGATTGTTTTGTCCTTCAGGTCAAAGGGGTCTCCATGGAGGAAGACGGCATTCTGGATGGAGATTTTGTAGTGGTCAGAAAGCAGGCCACGGCAAAAAACGGTGAAATTGTGGTGGCGCTGGTGGGTGGTGGCGTGACGGTGAAACGGTATTACCGGCGAAAAGACCATGTGGAACTCCGGCCGTCCCATGGGGGGATGCCGTCTATCCGTGTTCAGGGTGAGGATTTTCACATTGAAGGCAAAGTGGTGGGGGTTATGAGGTACTATCGGTGAGAAAAGGTTTTCATCAGCGAAGCATCATCCATCTCCATATTGCGGCCCTTCCCATTGCCGTGGCCCGGATTTCCAGTGCCTCGCTTCGAAACCGGCCCGTGGCGGTGGCGCCACTTCATTCCGAGCGACCGGTGGTACTGTCCGTTTCCAATGAGGCGCGGCGTGAGGGGGTTTTCAAAGGGATGCCCCTTAAAAAGGCCATGCAGAGATGCCCGGGACTCAAAGTTCTGTCCCCGGATCCAAAGGCTTCGGAGAAGGCTTGCCGGGCCCTGGCGGAGACGGCGGCCCGGTATACGCCGGTTTGGGAACCGTCGCGTCCGGGGCACCTTTATCTGGATCTCACCGGTGCCGAACGGCTGTGGGGAACGGCTCGAAACGCAGCCCGACGTTTTCGGAAAGAGATTCGGGAGCGCTTGGGTCTCACCGGAACCCTTGGGGTCGCGGGTAACAAACTGGTTTCCAATGTGGCTTCCCGGGCAATGTCCTCCGGGATGGATAAAGCAGGGGTGTTCAATGTGGCATACGGTCGGGAAGCCGCTTTTATGGCCCCGTTAAAGGTGGATGTGGTTCCCGGCATCGGGCGCGTGCGTCGACAAATCCTTTCGGAAGAACTCAATATTGACCGCGTCGGACAGCTGGCGGCGCTGGACGTGGGGCGACTGAAATTGATCTTCGGCCGCCAGGCCACTCTGATCCATCAGTGGTCCCTGGGAATTGATGCGACCCCCGTATACGCGCAGGCTCAAAAACCCGTGGTGAGCGAATCAGCTGTGCTGCCGGAGGGGGAAAATGACGATGAAAAACTTCTAAAAACGTTCTGGCGTCTGGTGGAGACCTGTTTTTACCAGATGCGGAAGCGGCACTGGTTCCCCTCGAAGGCCGGTTTTCTGGTTCGTTATGGGGATCAGGTGGTTGCCACGCGCTCCCTCAAAATTTCACCGGTGGCACGCGGCCCTGCACCGGACGAAGGACTGCATCTCTGGAACCCTTCACTTTTTAGCCCCTTGAAAAAGCTGTTTTTTGATGGTTGCAAAAGACGGGTGCGGGTTTGCTTTCTAAAGATATGGTTTAAGGACTTTCGCGCTTTGCATTTTCAGCTGTCTCTTTTTCAAACGCCGTCTCCTCAGGAGGAAAAAACCCTGCAACTGGTCCATGCCATGGACCAAATTCGGGACCGGTATGGGGCAGACGCTGTTCACTGCGGACGCGCAGCGTAAGTTTCAGGATAATGTCTTGTTTTGTCCATTTAAACGTCCATTCGGATTATTCAAAGGGGTGGGGTGTTGCTTCCATTGAAGCGCTTTGCCGCAGGGCGAAAACCCTTCAAATGGAGCAGCTGGCGTTGACCGATACCAACGGTGTTTACGGTTTTGTCTTCTTTGTTCAGACGGCAAAAGAGATGGGGATCACGCCCATTGTGGGAAGTGAACTGTTGTGTGACGGGCGGCGAGCGGTTCTGCTGGTCAAAAATGCTGAAGGATATGCAAACCTTTGTCACATCATTTCCGCGCGCAAATGCCATGCCGACTTTGATCTGGTCCGCGCTATCGGCAGAAGACGGCGTGGACTCATCATCTTTTCCGATGACTTCCCCCTGCTCAAGGCGCTGAAACGGGAGTCAATGGAAGATCTGTTTGTGGAGATCTCTCCCGGATACGGTATGTCCCGGTGTCATGCTTTTTCCCGAAAATCCCATATCCCTCTTCTTGCCACCAATCGGGTGTATCTGGCGGAAAAAAACCAGTTCCGGCTCCACCGGATTCTGCGAGCCATGTCATTGAATACCAAACTGTCCAGGCTGTCGGAAGCGAATCTGTGCCGGGATTACAGTTTTTTGAATGCCCCGCGTCGAATGATGGATCAGTATCCCCATGCGCCGGAAGCCGTTTTCAATACCTTGAAGGTTGCCGAACAAGCAAGGGTAAACTGGGATTTCAGCCGAGTGGTTTTTCCCCGTTTTCAGCAAATGGGGGGTGAGGACGCGTTTCAACTGCTGTACCGTAAGACACTGGACGGATGTCGCAGGCGCTACGGAAAAATCCTTCCCTTTGTGAGAGCCCGGGTGGACCACGAAATGCGCATCATTCGGCAAAAGAATTTCGCCCATTACTTTCTGGTGGTGGCCGATTTGGCCGGACGGGCACGGCGTTCCTGTGGTCGAGGCAGTGCCGCCGCTTCCATTGTTGCCTATGCCCTGGGGATCACCCACGTGGATCCCATCGAACATGGGCTTTTTTTTGAACGGTTTTTAAATTCGGGCCGAATGGACCCGCCGGATATTGATATGGATTTTGCCTGGGATGAGCGGGATGGGGTCATCGACGATATCTTTGCGCGATATGGCCATGGACATGTGGCCATGGTGGCCAACCACAACGGATTCGGCGCACGGTCCGCCATTCGGGAAGTGGCAAAGGTTTTTGGTCTGACGGATCGGGAGATCGGACGGGTCACGGAAAAAATCGGTTACCGGTGGCGGCTTGAAGAGATGGGTGACGCATTGCAGCAGCACCCAAAAATGCGCGGCATGTCCTTTGAAAAGCCATGGAATGAGATCCTGGAGGCCGCATGCAGCCTTCAGGGGCACTTCAACCATCTTTCCATGCATTGTGGCGGCGTTGTGATTACACCGGATGAAATCCGCGGATACTGTCCGGTGGAAATTTCCAGCGATGGCCGGCAGGTGCTGCAGTGGGAGAAGGATTCGGTGGAGGATGCGGGTCTGGTAAAGATCGATATCCTGGGAAATCGAAGCCTGGCCGTCATTCGGGATGCGCTTTCCATGGTGAATGAAAATTATGGTCGTCATGTGGAATATGCGGAATTAAACCCGCTGAACGATCCCGATACCGCCAAAATTTTTTATAAAGGGGATACCTTTGGTGTCTTTTATTTTGAGAGTCCGGCCACACGGCAGGTTCTCATCAAAGTTGCCGCCGACCTGGCCTTTAAGGACTACCTGGCCATGGATCACTTTTCCCTCAATGTAGTGGTTACATCCATTATTCGCCCGGCCTCAAACCGAAGCATCCATGACTGGCTGAGCCGTTTGAAAGGGGCACCATGGAAACCGCCGCATCCCCTGCTGGCACCGGTTTTAAATGAAACCCTGGGCGTTATGGTGTTTCAGGAACAACTGAGCCGGGCGGCCATTCATCTGGCCGGTTTTGATCCTGCTGAGGCTGATATGCTGCGAAAAACCGTCAGCAAAAAGCATAAACAAAAAAAACTGCGGGATTTTCATGAGCGGTTTGTGCAAGGTTCCAGAAACCGGGGCGTTCATGAAAAGGTCATTCATGAGGTGTGGCAAATGATGATGGGTTTTGACGGTTACAGTTTCTGCAAACCCCATTCCGCCAGCTACACCCTTGTGGCCTATAAATCCGCCTGGCTCAGGGCCCACTATCCGGCCGAGTTTATGGCGGCCGTGATTTCAAACGGAGGCGGGTATTACGGCACTTTGAGCTATATATCCGAAGCCCGGCGAATGGGGCTTGAGGTTCTTCCGCCTCACATCAATCTGAGCCAGATCAAATATACGGGTGCCGGCCGGCAGGTGCGAATGGGGTTTATGCAATTGAAGGATATTTCCCGCGAAGCGCTCGATGCCATCATTCGCGAACGGTCAAAGCATGGCCCCTTCACATCCTTTGAAAATTTCCTGATCCGCGCAGGTCGTCATGTTCACCTTCAGGATGTTCGCATTCTGATCAAGGGTGGATGTTTCGATCCCATTGCCGGGGGAATTTCAAGAGCTCACTTGGTGTGGCAGGCCCTGGCTTTTTATGACCGGAAAGAAGAGAAAAAGGTGCCGGGTCTGTTTGAGGCTGTGGTCCCTGTGAAACCTGCAACTCCCGCGCCTGAAAGTCGCAGCTTTCATTCGAATCAGTTGTTGTTAAAACATGAATCGGAGGTCTTTGGATTCGTGCTGTCGATTCATCCCATTTCGCTCTATGCGAATCATTTTAAACACCTGAAATATGTACGAGCCGGCGATCTTACGTCCAGGATCGGAAAACATGTGACCGTCATCGGATGGCCCGTGACCGGAAAAACAGTTCACAGCAGCGATGGAAAACCCATGAAGTTCATGACCTTTGAGGATCTGACCGGCACCTATGAGGCGGTTTTTTTCCCCGGTGTTTATGACCGCTTCTGCCACCTGTTGAACATAAAACGCCCCTACATCCTGAGAGGAAAGGTCGAGGAGAGTTTCAGTGCCATCACTCTGACGGTGGCGCAACTCAGCGTTTTAAATGCGAATCCGTATTGCTCTTTTTGATTTCAATTTTTGGACAAAAAATGAAATATCGAAAAACTTCGAGGCAGGATAATAATCTTTGACTTTAAACGGCCAGAAAATTCAACAGCACAGGTCATTTCTGTAAAGAGGATTGTAAACCAGCGAAATACCCGCAAACTGAAGTACCCTTTTTGCGATAAAAGCTATTGAGAGTGCATACGCTGTAGCGCTATTTTCGGCGTCCTTCTCATCAAACTTTGCGTAGGTCATAAAGACAGCGCATCAGCAAGAGCAAGAAGTAGTTTTGAACCGTCACCTCGCCATGCGCTGCCGTGCATACAAGCAAGCGTTGTTGGCTCGGTGGAAGCCAGTTTTTCCAGAATTTCACGAGCGTATTTGGTATGTGAAAAGTAGTCCATCTGTTGCCGGAATGCTTCGCTAGGCCCAAGAATGTCCGATTCTGTGACTGCTGGAGAATCAGCGCCGCCCTGGGTGAACAGGTCGCCGCACAGAAAAGTTTTCGTTCGTTTTTCCAACAGAAACCCACAATCCCAAGCATGGGGCATGTGGGGAGTGTCGAACCATTGCACGGAGTTTTTACCGAGTGAAAGTATCTCCCGGTCTGCAAGTGCTCTGGCGGGTCGGTCGGCAATGTCGTCGACAGAAACCGTCGCAGCAATCTTGCCGCAAAGCGGTGAGGACTTTGGAACCGCCGCGAGCCATTCGTTGAGTGAACCGCACTCATCCGCTTCGACATGTGAAAAAGCAATGTATCGAAGGCGTTCGACCGGCATTACACTGGCCACCGCTTCACGAACCAAAGGAAACATTTTTCGTGGCCCGGTGTGGAAAATCAATGGCTCTTCGTCAACAATAAGATATTGGTTGAATGAAAATCCCCCTGATCCACCCTCCATAATGACCGGTGTATTAATGCGGTATATCCCATCAGCAACCTCGTGTACATTTGTTCCCGACTGCTTATTCGTTACCGTCATGATTCAATCTCCTTAAGATGAAGTGATAATTGCTTGTTAAAACTTGATGGTCTCTCTCCTGTGCTGAAAGAAAATATGGCCATGATTGCCAGCAACGACAATGCCCATCAGAAGGTAGGTCTCTTCAGCGAGATGCTGCCTGGGAAGGCGATCATTCAGTGCCTTTATCGATCATGCGGCCGGTTTAATATTCTGATTAACACGGAAAAAATTATCGGGATCGTATCGCTTCTTGATTTTCGACAGCCTTTTAAGATTGGGGCCGTAAACCGCAGCAACACGGGCGGCTTCCTCCTCTGTCATGAAGTTGATGTACGCCCCACCGCTCGCATGAGGGGCTGCGGCGTCAAAAAAGGAACGCGCCCACGAAATACACAAATCATCTTCTTCTGGTGTCTCCCAGCGGGCATGGACATTCATAACGAACTTGGCATCTCGCTCCATGTAAGCAGTCGCATCCGAAGGCAACCGGCTGGTCTGGCCCCCCATTTGGGCAATGAAAATTTCGCAGTGCGGAGAAGGAAGTTTGTAGACATACTCGAGGATGATATCGACTGCCGAATCGTTCAATGACTTGAAATTATGGGATTTCCAGTAGTTCCTGACACCTGGTGTCAGCAGTGGATCGAATGCCTGCTGCCATGATTTATAAGGCATCGGTCCGATATGTTCCCCATATGGTGTTCCGAATTGGCGAAGCGGGTCTATCAATTGTTTTCCTGCTTCAACGTCACCCGCATAAAGAAATGCGAAAACAAGAACGATTTTACCGTGCACTTCTTCCGGCAGAAACGGCAATGGCGGCGCGTGACGCAAAACAGCCCATACCGTCAAGTCGTCTGGGGCCTGCGCTGAAAATGAGATATACTCCTTGAGCGCTGCTTCCGCCTGGTCAATGGGATAGACTACCAGACCGGCCAACAACTCCGGACCCACCGGGTGAAGTTGAAATTCAAACAGGCTCACAATTCCGAAATTGCCACCCCCTCCACGGATTGCCCAGAACAGATCCTCATTTTCATTCTGGCTGGCCACAACCCGGTTACCTGCTGCGGTAATTACATCCGCACGGATTAAATTATCCGCTGTCAAGCCATATTTCCGACTTAACCACCCAAAGCCGCCGCCGAGCGTCAAACCCGCAACTCCCGTTGTAGAGTTGATGCCAGTGGGGGTTGCCAGTCCGAATGCCTGCGCTTCATGGTCAAAATCACCGAGCGTCGCACCGGGTCCCACGTAGGCACGTCGGGAATCAGGATCTATTCGAACCGATTTCAATCCCGACAAATCGATCATTAAAGCGTCGTCCGCTATAGCTTTGCCGGCGATGTTATGACCGGCTCCGCGCACGGCCGCCAGCAAATCATTGTCCCTCGCGAAATTTACGGCACCCATAATATCCGCAACTCCCGTACACTCGGCAATCAGTGCCGGTTTTCGATCAATCATGGCGTTCCATATGGTCCGGGCATCGTCATAACCGGCATCTTCCGGCGTCAACAGGTTGCCCCTTATCTGTCCTTTGAAGTTTTCAATTGTCTCGGTCTCTAGTTCAGCCATAATGAACCTCCTTTTTGGAAGTAAACTAGAAGTAAAGCAATTGTGACCAATCTTAAACGAGTTTCAATGACCAATTGGCCACGCCTCGAGTTTGCATCTTCAACTTTATGTATTCACATACAATCTCATATTCATCGACGGCACGCATCTTTCTCTTTAGAGCAAATAGATTCCTAATTTTTTAACAAAAGCACAATAGGGTAAATCAGGTATTTTTGCGGATAGGGAACGGTATCTAAAGCACCCACTTCTCCACGGACCCTGAAAGAGATAGAAGCAGATATTCAAACAAACCGTTTGGAAGGGTTTTTGTTTTTCGATGTTTTCCTCGGTTTTGCAGCCTTCGCAAATGGCAATGATTCAGAAAATGTGCTTTTCACCTTTCGAACGGAAGAATAGAATCAGGATCTTTCCCTGACTAGAACAAGACGGTTTGCCCTTGAAGGTACGGTCTCCTTGAAAATGCCGCCTATTCGATTTGCAGTCACCCAAGGTATGTGGTAAATTAGCCGACAAACTCGGCTCATATTTGAGTGAGCTCTAAGTCTGCCCACGGTCCTCATGACGTACAGTGGCTCATCACTCCATTTCCGGTAAATAACATCGAAAGCTGCAGAGGAAAATTATGGGGAATAAGCAACTTGGTATTGCAATGATTGGGGCAGGCGCCATTGGCGGCACCACCGCCGCGTTTATGAAACAGGCCGGTTGGAAACTTGAGATGGTCTGTAAACACCAGGAAACAGTTGACAGGATATCCAAGCGGGGTGTTCACATCACTGGAATGAAAGGTGAACACACGGTTAGAATGAAGGCCGTGAAAGACATTTCCGATTTGTCCGGATCTATGGATTTCGTTTTTCTGGCGACGAAAGCCACGGATTGCCTTAACGCGGCCCGGGATCTGCTGCCTGTTCTCGGACCGGATTCAACCGTGATTTCACTTCAAAACGGGATTTGCGAAGAGGCCCTGGCCCATATCCTTGGAAGAGAACGAATCCTTGGTTGTGTGGTCGGATGGGGGGCCACTAATAAAGGCCCGGGAGAACTGGAAGTGACTTCCGAAGGGGAGTTTGTAATCGGCAATATGGATAAAGGAGCCGACGAAAGGCTTTCGATTGTTCAGGAAATGCTCAGTGCCGTATATCCCACTCGTATTTCCCAAAACATCATGGGAGAGCTGTACTCCAAATTGATCATTAACGCCTGTATTAATTCGCTCGGCGTTATTGGCGGCGTCACCCTGGGAGAGCTTCTGTCCAATGGAAAAGCGAGGAAGATATTTTTCGAACTTATGCGTGAAGCCATGTCCGTTGCCGAAGCCATGGGGATCAGGGTGGAACCCGCTGGAGGAGGGAAGCTGGATTATTATCAATTGCTCGCTGGAACAGGAATCCTTGCCGACATAAAGCGTTACCTCACCGTTCGGGTCATCGGGTTCAAGTACCGAAGGATAAAATCCTCAAGCCTGCAATCATTACAAAGAGGCCGGAGAACAGAAATTGACTTTCTTAACGGCTACATTTGCGATCAGGGAAAAAATCACGGCGTGATCACCACTGTGAACGATAAGGTCAGGGCAATGGTCCGTGAAATCGAGGGTGGCAAAAGAGAGATGTCTCTGCGTAATCTACAGGAACTCATCCCCTAAATTGGGGTGTGATTCAATCAAGGAGTCGATGATCATGCGAATAGAAGCCAATGGGATTCAAATCAACTGTGAACTGTCGGGAAAAGAAGATGCATCGGTGGTGGTACTGAGCCATTCCTTAGGTTCGGGTATGGCCATGTGGAATCCTCAGCTTGAAGCTTTGGAACCGTATTATCGGGTTCTAAGATATGACATGCGCGGCCACGGCAAAAGTGATGCACCGGAAGGCGCCTACACCCTGGACCAACTGGCCGCTGATGTAATAGGGTTGCTGGATGCACTCGGAATGAATGCCGTGCATTTCGTCGGATTATCCATCGGCGGCATGATCGGCCAATGCCTGGGGCTAAATTATGCCAACCGTTTAAGAAGCCTGGTTTTATGTGATACAGCGCCTGTTATTCCCAAAGAAGCCCGAGCGATGTTTAAAGAGCGCGAACAAACTGCCCGTGAAAAAGGTATGCCGGCGCTGGTTGAAGGCACTTTGCAGCGCTGGTTTACTTTGTCCTATCTCAAAGCAAATTCACCCGCCATAGACCTGATTCGAAAGCAATTTTTGGCGACACCGGTAACGGGTTTCATCGGATGCAGCGAAGCCATTTTGGGCCTTAATTATCTTGATCGGCTTTCTGAAATCAAACTCCCTTCCTTAATCATTGTGGGTGAAGATGATCCCGGAACGCCGGTGGCCGCTTCAGAGGCTATTCATGCCCGTATCCCCAACTCCAAGTTGGAAATATTACCGTCCGCCGCACATCTTTCCAATATCGAACAGGCTGAGCTGTTTAATTCCTGTCTGTTGCGTTTTTTAAAGAAGCAATAGAGCGCACCTAACCAACAGAAGACCACCAAAGACGCCCGGAGATAACCAATTCGCTTAAGACGACATTGAGAGCTGTTTAGGGCTGTTTCAAAAACATTGCATCCGCATATTCACCAGCTCCGCCGTGGTCGTTTAAAAAAATCGATATGAAAATGTTCAAGAGTTCTTGTCGCTACCAGCGGTTAAAAAGATACGCCAACACTCCTGATATCCCGACTACTACGCCATCGAGGCGTACGCCTCATATTTCATTAAGACTCAGGCTTTTGGCGGTTAACCTGGAGATCCGACAAGGACTTCAGAAAATGCATCTTCACCCGATGGCCGACCAGTGTGCTCATTCTTATCCTGGATACAGCTATTTCTTGATCCTTGATGTCGGTGGATAGAAACCAACGAAAACCTGAGAATATCGTTTCAAACCCAATGAAGTCAGACCGTAAACCAAGAACTGCAATCGATTGAAACGCCGGCCCGAGACCTCGGGGCCGGCGGTCACTTTTAGGGTATCCCTTTACCCTTCCGCCTCTTTTTCGAGTTCATCCAGCTTATCGGGATCAGAAACGGCAACGTCGACAAGGCTTGTGGGGATAGAACTCTGCTCACACATAATTCTGATGTCCTTCTCCTGGTCGCTGAATTCAAGAATCTCACGGATGGACTCGATGTACTCGAGCATCTCTTCCGGATCAATATCTTCTAAAGCGGGTCCTGCTGCCTCTGCTTTTTTCCTTGCGGCTTCTTCCTCCGCCAGCCTTTGTTTTTCCTTCAGCTCCGCTTCAATGGATTTTTTGATGTCCGTAAGTGCACCTGCATCGATTTTCGCCAACTCTATGATCAGCGCGTCCGAGACGGTATTGTCAAGCAAATGCTTTACTCTTTCTTCCTTGGTCTTATTTTCTACGGCCTCGAGAAGTGTTTTGACCCTTTCTTTCTCCGCACGTTCTTTTTCAATTTCGACGTTTACCTGTTCCAGTCTCTCCGTCGTAATGTCAAGGCCTTCCAAGATAACCTCTGAATCAATTTCTTCTTCAATCAGTAACCGGATGCCCGCATCGCCGGAAAGGCCCTTCGCCTTGGCAATGAGCAGATCAAGTTTTGTCTTCTCGACAATCCTGAGCACATCCGCTCTACGTTCCGAACCTTTGATTTTCGGCCACGCATCGCCAACATCACGAACGAGCTTGGCGTTTGCCAGCTCAGGATCAGCCAAATCCTCCAGCGTGAGTGCTTCAAGGGCATCCATGAAATCCTTCATGAAGGGTCTGCCCATTGAGAGCCTTTCATCAATTGCCCTTCGTAGCTGAAGAAAATTGCCGCCATGGTTAGAAACATTATAACCCGTATCGTCAAGTTCTTTACCAATGTGGTGAATCGTTTGTTCCCGGTTGTTTTCCGATAGGTCTTCCGAAGAGAGCTTGGAAATGCATTCCTCCATTGACAACCAAAGAGGCTTTTTCTCCATCGTGTCGATTGTTGTCATCTTCAAATCTCCTTTCTTTGGGGTTGTTGTTTAAAAAATGATAAAGACTTACGGCGCTTACGCAGTGCTCATTGGTCTTATAGCAGGCGCCTATTTATCCAGCATACGCTGAGGAATCGACACGACGATTGTGAGCCAAATTTTGAGCAAGCGGCTCATCTCTTTTGCTCATGGCAAATAATTGTAATTATGAATAGTACCTTGTACTTGCCATGATATCAAATATATTCCGGCCGGGGAGTTTTATCACCACGATAAATTTGTCCTAAAGACAGATCAGCACCTGCCGATGATTCACAACTTCACATTCTCGTGCTTGTGCCAGTTCTCCGAAGACCTCACCCAAATAGCTCCTAAGGTCAAAATAAAGTGCCTTTTTACGATATTTGGTAATCCGGTTAGATGATGTTTGCATTCCCACCTCTTATGATTTAAGCTTTGTTCATTATTCATTGAAAAAGTCTCTTTTTGTGAATTTTGAACGGTTCACAATAACACACCTCATTCATCACATTGGTTTAATAAGTAAGTATTGGGTTCAAATGCTACTTCGTCTCTGGGATATTCTGGTCATGATCAGCGCAACTTCCGCTGCCCTTGCCATACCGGTGCGGTTGGTCCTTGAGTCTCCTGAACACACCATCTTCTTCGACATGCATTACTGGGGAGTCGCGCTGGTGTTTTTTGCGGATGTGCTCATTCACTTTTTCCGTCCCTGCCTGGTTCAAGGGCAGGTGATCTCCAATAAGCGCACTAGGGTTGTTCATTATCTCAAGGGCTGGTTTGTTGTGGATCTTCTGCCGACCATTCCCTTTGCCGCGATTTTTGGCATACCCATCCTGCAAATGCTGCGAGTATTGAAAATGGCTCGTGTTGCCCAATTCCTCTACCAGCGGCGACGACGTCAGATTCATCACACTACGGCCTTTAGACTGGCCACCTTCCTTTTCTGGCTCACCTTGACTGCCCATTGGTTGGCCTGCGGCTGGCTGTGGCTGCACGGGCCTATTAAGGAAGGCAATGCCTGGGACCATTATGTGAGGGCGCTTTACTGGTGCATTACAACCCTGACGACCGTTGGGTATGGGGATATCATTCCAAAGACAAACCTTCAAATGGCGTACACCATGGTTGTCATGGTTCTTGGAGTTGGCGTATATGGGTATGTAATTGGAAACGTGGCCAATTTGTTGACCAATATGGATATGGCCA
>JAJDOH010000233.1 GCA_022340265.1 Deltaproteobacteria bacterium
TATAGTAGCAAAGGGGTTGGTGTGTTCAATGCTGGCCGGTTATGCGAATTTTCTCATAACCGACGGCACTGTGCGCCAATCACGCTCCCTTTCTTGCCAAAATGTTGTAGAAATTGGGCTTCCGCGTACTCCGGATTCACCCCTCGGGCACGCCCGAGTCAGATTGTATTCACACCAGCTTTTAGGTAGTATAATATTTTCGCATCATAACGGTGTCTCCATTTATGTGTCTTTTTTATGCATATATATTATTATTTCAGTATAATATAAAGTTTTTTATACTATATGAGTGCATATTTTAGGTCCCAACCAATTCGCCAAAAATACCTTCACTCCACAACAGATATAGATGCGGAATGATACTACTCCCAGAGTTCCTGAATCAATTCTCGGCTCAGGTCCAGATATTTGTGTTGCATTTTCGGATCATTGCAGAAAATTTCCAAGGTAATGGTGCCATTGTAACCGGTTGCCTTTAATGATTTCACCGCATTTTTCCAATTCACGGTTCCTACGCCCAAGGGCATATGATCATCGGATCTGGATCGGTTGTCAGAAAAATGAACATGATGAATGTGTTCTCCCAGTTCTCCGCAAAAAACCTCATGATTATCGATACCGAAGTTTGTGTGTCCGAAATCGAGATGCAGTTTTAATCCCGGCACTTCCGTCAGAATGTTTTTAAAGGTGGAAACTTGGTCAAAAGGGACTTTATAGTTTTCAAATACCATTGTGAGCCCATAAGATGCAGCCATTTCAACAATGGGTTGTAACGCCTCTATATGGAATGAGACCAAATCTTTTCTCATAGCTGGTGGACAAAAATAGCAGGGATGGATATTCATGACCTTCGCTCCCAAGGCGGAAAATATCCCTGCACATCGCTCCAATTCCTTAAAGCAAGCTTTTCGGACTTCCTGGATTGGATACGCATGTGGAAGACATGGGTCAGTATGTCCAGTAATAGATAAGCTATAGGAATCAAGGATCGGCTTCAATTTGGTAATATCAACGTTAGTGGCGTTAGGACCTTCGATAGTCAAATCTAAAAAATCGAACCCGGCCTTGCCACAGAACGTCGCCTCATCATAGACTGATTTTAACGGGTTGTTCATTATTCCGATTTTCATCGCGCTTTCTCTAATTTGATGGGTATTCAGTTAAGTTGACAGCAAAACATTCTTTTGTATCATGACGTTGTTATGTGTTTTTTGCCATTGATTTCTCTTGCAACTTGCGATCGAACTTCGCCTTGTTAATAATAAAGCGTTCGTGTCGTCCCTTAGTTATGAGGTCGATGCCATCATGGGCCTCCACCTCAAATACCAACCGTTTGCCATCCACCGTCACGAGTTTGACCTTGGCAGTGACTTCCAGTCCCGGTGGTGTTGCGGCAACGTGGTTCACATCAATGTGTGTGCCGACAGTTTGTTCTTCCGGCCAGTCAAGATGCGGGTTCAGGGCCTGGATACACGTCCATTCGATTAAACCGACCATGTAGCCAGTGGCAAAGACATTAGGCATTACCTGAAATTCATCTGATTCAGGATACAGGGCCGGGACTAACTTTGATTCATTGATGGCAAATGTGAAAGAGTGCTCAATGCCGGGCTCTAATGTGTCTTTCATTCCCTCCCCTTGCATAGAACGATAATTGGATTGATGCGCATAAAAAGCGGAATTTCGGGTCGTTGCGGCTACAATTATGACAATAAATACAAAATACGATACAGAGCAATCTTACCGGCTATTTCAAAGATGAAGTTTTCTGACAGAATCCTAAACCGCCTCTTTCAGCTTCTTCCCTGCTTTGAACTTAACGGCATTGGATGCCTTGATCTTGATCGGCGCGCCGGTGGAGGGATTCCGACCTTTCCGGGCTTTTCGGCGAACTTTTGAAAATGTGCCGAATCCGATCAGAGTGACTTTGCCGTCCTTTTTCTTCAACTCTTTGGTGATACTGTCGATAAAGGAATTCAATGCAGCATTGGCAGCGGCTTTGGTAATGCTTGCATCTTTCGCCATTTGTCCAACCAGTTCCGATTTCGTCATGTGATGCTCTCCTTTTTTTGAATTGTGTTGGTCCTTTTAAGGAAATCGACCCGTGAAACAAGAGCCACAGGTTTTCGAATTTTCTATCCTCCGAGATACGTTGGAGAGCACCAGATATTACCGGTCTTATGTCCTCCAAAAAACTGTTAGAGCCATGAATATCTCAACTCTTGTTGCGCCTGTCTGCGCGATGGTATCACAAATTTTCCAAGATTGAGATTTATAGCTCACTGCTGCTTTCGCGAATGAATTGTCGAAATTCCTATTCATTTATTTCATTCATCTCATTTTTTGATAAGAAGTTCAAGCCCCTTAGCGCATGCTTGGGCTACATCAGGGATAGCCTTTTCTTCCCCGGGCATTTTATCCCAGCCAAATTTTCGTACATAGTCACTTGTATTGTTCATTCCATAGGAGTCTAATTTCTCAAATTCCTTAAAGTTCTCTTTATAGTTCGGGTCATTAGCATAGGGTGGATTGATAACCTGCATGCTTAATGCGGTCTATGGCTGGATCAATATCCTCGGCCCAACTTAATTCAAAGATCCGGTTCCCATATCAATCAAGAATTGTATCGGTATCCTTTAAATGAATGGTCCGTGAATAATCAAGTTTAAAATAATTATTATTAAGTTCAATTAATTCATAAGAAATAGCGTAATCTGTATAAAGTTTAATAGCACAGTCTTGACAAATGCAATGGTTGAAATCTACCTTGGAATGGTCCCCTGATAGATTATATGGTTTTCATATAGTATTCATCATCAATTTTGTGGACCTTTTTGTGCCGATCCCTTGTATACCAAGGATCGCCTGCTGAGTTGCAACCGCTAGCAGAGCTTTTACAAGGCTCTGCTTTATAGTTGTTGACCGTATCAAATGTTTATCATTTCTATTGGATGTCGTATCTACCGAGAATCTTTCGGATTTCTGGTAGAAAGATCCCGTTATAAATGTTAAAGTCGATCCGCTATTGCTGAGCCTCAGCTTTTGTATTGGTATGCAGAAGAAAACGTTTATGGAGGTCATCCTATTATGAACCCATTGTGGATCGTTGCCGCATTTGTCTTCGGAACCGCTTCCAGCAGGATCGGTCTGACGCCCCTTGTGGGATACCTGATCGCCGGGTTTGTCCTTAGCAGTTTTGGCGTCGAGGGCAGCGAAACACTTGGAAAGATTGCCGATGCAGGTGTAACGCTGCTCCTCTTTTCCATCGGCCTAAAGCTGAAGTTGAAGAGTCTTGCCAGGCCCGAAGTATGGGCCGGTGCAACGATCCACATGCTCATCACCGTTGCCGTCTTTGGGGCCGGGATCTGGATTCTTGGTGTGTCAGGAATGCCCTACTTTAATCTTCTAAGCTGGCAAACCGCAATACTGATCGCGTTCGCCCTGAGTTTTTCGAGTACGGTTTTTGCGGTAAAAGTGCTCGAGGAAAAGAAAGAGATGGCATCCCGTCATACCGCTACTGCGATCGGTATACTGATCATGCAGGACATTATCGCGGTTGTCTTTCTAGCGGCTTCTGCAGGAAAGCTCCCCTCACCGTGGGCAGCAGCGCTCGCAATATGTCTCATTGCCATCAGACCACTTTTGACTATGTTTATGGGTCGATGTGGTCACGGAGAGCTGTTGATGCTGTTCGGCATACTGATGACCTTTGCCGGATACAGCAGTTTCGAAATGGTCGAGCTAAAAGGCGACTTGGGAGCGCTCGTCTTTGGCATGCTCTTGGCCACTCATCCAAAGGCTACGGAACTATCCAATAGACTGCTTGGGTTTAAAGACCTGTTTCTTGTTGGGTTCTTCCTAAATATTGGCATTTCAGCTACACCGACACTAGCAAGCATCATGATTGCCTTTCTGTTGGCGCTAGCTATGCCTGTAAAGACGGCACTGTTCTTCGTCATCCTTACGCGTTTCAAGCTTCGGGCACGGACATCATTGCTAGCTTCACTTAGTTTGGCTAATTACAGCGAGTTCGGTTTAATTGTCGGGTCTATCGTTGTGGCAAGCGGCTGGATGAGCAGCGACTGGTTGGTTACCATTGCAATTGCACTCTCGATAACATTCATTTTGGCAGTGCCGTTGAATTCCGCCGCTCACAATATCTACGCATATTCTTCGGACTTCCTGAAACGTTTTGAAACTAAGAAGCGTCTTCATGAAGATGAACCGGTAGAAACCGGGGATGCTGAGATTGCCATATTCGGTATGGGGGATGTGGGAACAAGCGCATATGAAGAAATGAGACGCAGATACGGCGATGTATTAGTCGGTCTGGATTTCTCCAGCGATACGGTGGAAGGACATCGAAAACTCGGAAGAAATGTAATTTACGCTGATGCCGAAGATAGCGATTTTTGGGAGCGGGTCGATCCTGCAAAAAGCCGCGTCCAATTAGTTATGCTGGCCCTGCCTGATCTCAATGCAGCCATATTTGCGATTCGACAAATGAACCAGAAAGGTTACCAAGGCCAGATCGTTGCGTCGGTCCGCTACGAAGATGAAATAAACGTCCTGAAAAAGGAGGGAATCGATGCCGCATACAGTCTATATGAAGAGGCGGGCGTTGGTTTTGCCAATCACGTTTGTGCCTACACGGACTACTGCAAACTCCAAGATGCCGGTCTCAAGTCTTGAGTTTGAGATATATTGAGTATTCCAAAAATCAAACCAATACGTGTATACAAAAAACTCCGGTGGATCGTAACCCTTTTGCTGTTTTCAGCGCAAGGGTTTTTTATATACGACGCTCTTACGGTCAGACACGCCCGAACGAATAGCAGAGGTCGGGTGACTGTGGGATGATGTCGAAAACCACCCGTATATGCTCTTTTTTGGACACCACGCTGGACAGGGACGGGATCGTGTCTTGGGAGCCAAACGGCAAACCGATTACCCACCCCACATGGTCACGGAATTCTGGATTATACACTGTGGGTCATGCCAAAATTTTCCTATGGGAGCCCTTATACAGTCTTCCAGCGAACGAGAATCGGCTTTCTCACCTTGACCCATAGTCAGGTATGGGTACGGGGTTTCTTCCCGGTGCCGGGATGGAATAGTTGAGTCGGTAAGCACAAGGTAGTGGTGGAAAATGCTCGTGCCGGATATAGGGCATGAGGTATCCCTCTTCACGGGTCCCAATGGCTGAACCGACGATTCCCCCCCCGATTTTAGAGAAGACCATTCTGTTTCTTGTGACCATCTCCCGAGGAACGAAGAAATTATATACGAGCCACTTATATCAGCATGTCACTTTGGCCCAACACCTTTCTCAATCAAGCGGTCAACATCGGACAGTGATGCCGGAAGCCACTCGCCGTCCGGATCGATTATCGTGTGCTGCCCCGCATATGTAAAGGTGCCTCGCCAGCCAAGAAGACTCAATTTTTTCATCTCTTTGGAAGTGACAAGGTAGGGCGTGTGGACAACCTCTTTAACGCTGAAAGAGCGTTCAAACCGAGCATTTGCGTGGGCGGGTGCAAAAAAATCTGCGGAGAGTTGTCCATGTCCATCGAGATGCAGATTAACCCCATGTTTGACCCACCTACCCATAGGCTGAGAACGCTCATAGCCTCTCCAGTACCCGAGCAGTAGAAAGAGGTTATTGGGACGTAGATACAATACGATGAAACCGTCTGGGTTCATGGTTTCGCCGAATCGTACAACCTTCAGATAGGTGCCAGCTTCTTTAACAAAGTCTTCAAACGATTGCATTGGGCGCTCCTTCTTTTGTTGTATTGCCAAGGCTATTATACTGATCTGAACAACATCCGTTTTGTGATGGTATCCATCAAGATGCACTACATCCCATTACACTACGTAAATTGAAAATATCTAATATATGAACGGAATTTGTTATATCCTCCTGAACAGAGGTTGATGGTTGGTTGAGTGATGAAATGACAAAAAACGGCTGATGTCAACAAAAACCGACTTTAAGAAATTTGTTTACAGTGACCGATTTTGGGCTTGAAAAGAAAACATGGTCATCGTAATCATAGGAGAGACGACTATATGGCCATTCTAGCCCAATGTCCGGCATGTAAGAACCAGGCAGGCGGTTAAAAAGAAAGATATGCCGCAAATGTGACCATGACCTTGACAAAGCCAAGTCAGGGAAACGGCTCATGTACTGGATCAGCTACCAAGTGCTCAGCGGCAAACAAAAACCCGTGAGGGCAGTGATGATTCAAACCCTTTTGAGGATTTTGAGGATATTGTGCGAGGGAATCAGAAAATATAAAAAAGGATTCTGCTTGATGTGGGTTGCCTTCTTGAGAGCCGCAAAGCGGGCCTTTCTCGGCTACACCTACTGAGCAATGTTCAAAACGCTTGACACTGTCCTGATCAATAATATTTAGATGATTTTTTTGTTGATATTTCATAGTTGATACGGAGGTGGAATGTCTAAACCTTGTATTTGTGTGGCAATTGCGATTGTTATTTCTTTAGCGGCCTGCGGCGGAACTCGTTATAATTGGGTCCCCCAAGCCGATGCTCCTGGGTCACCAAACGTAGAGTACCAAGGAACCGGGATTCCAGACCCTGAAAGAAAATAGTACTCCGATATCTGGGGGGGCGTAAGTGATAGGACACATGCCAGGATAGTCAACCGGAACCGCAAACAAGAGACCCGCCCGGTCTCTTGGGCATTAACCGAACAACAGCGGGCCTTGAGAGCCACGAGAACAGCTGTTCACATTGCAAGACATAGCAGGGGAAGCGCAAGAAAATAAAAAGACCGGCTTTCCCGATATCGGGAAAGCAGTGTTTCAACTGTAAAGTACAGAGATTTACAGGTGGATGAGAAAGCCGATGTTAAATAAAATATTTGAATTTATTTGAAAGGGATCCCTTTTTCTGTGAAAATATCGGGGGGTGTGTCGGCTTTTCTCTTTGGTTCCCTTCTAAAGGTGGAGGGGGCAACATATGGAGATATTCACGGCAACATCTGGCCGAGGTTGCACAATAACGCTTAAGGCATACCATAGGCAGAAATATTAAGCCGGTTTCCCGGTATCGGGAGGGCGGTTTTCCTTTTTTGTTTTCATTATTGGAAATCGTATCTTGTGGGGATCTGGGGAGCCGTTTTTTTGTGGGAGAAAAGCCCGTTTTTGGATTGGTTGAGGGGTATAGTGAGGGGTATTGAAAAACTGGTCAATAAAAAAGGGGCTACAAAATTAACGTAACCCCTTGTTTTTGCTGTGGCGGGCGATGCGCGACTCGAACGCGCGACCTCTGGTTCCGGAGACCAACGCTCTATCCATCTGAGCTAATCGCCCTTTAAAAAATATCAATATCAGCTTTTGCCATCGAGGTCAACAAAAGGGTTGGCGAAAATGGGTTGCCCATCGACACAGGCGAGCGTTTTTTTTGGACACAGCCCATGTATCGTCCATGAAGGGATCAGTCAGGCTTTGGAGCACACTCTTTGAAACCCCAAAGGTTGAGCTGTTTCTCCATCCTGATCTTGTGAGTTCCGGGCCAGAAATACCGGCCGCAGCCAGGACAGAACCGAATGCTTTTCATGTCTTTGTAAAAAACATATTCGGGAACATTGTCTTGGGCAGCTTCCTCCGAGACATCCATTAATATGACATTGCACCGGATGCATCGGCTGAAGCAGCGGGCATGACAGGTTTCCAAAGGCAGTGCTTTTTTCAACTGGTCCAATTGATCGCCCACATTATTGTATTGAACAAAAACGCCCCCTTCCAGCAATGAAATCAGTTTCTTCTGGCGGGTCAATGGGATGCGCCCCCGCTGCGCCATCGGAACAATGGGGGAGATCGGGTTGAAAGAGCAATAAAGGGTATCAAAGCCCAGAACCCTGAGCCATTTGGCCAACTTGCCCAGCATGATATCCGCCACAAACCGCATTTGATTTTTCCCTTTTAGGCCGGGTTGAAGACCGGAAGGCCGGTTCATCCGCGTATCCATCAAAAAGACCCATATGCGAGGGGTCAGCTTGCATTATATAAAGGATTATAGTAGGATTTTGCAACAGTTTGAAGTTGCCGGCAGCGTTCGCGACAGAAACAGAATTTGGAGGGACCAAAAGCATGAGTTCAAAGGTTGTAACGAAAACCGACTTTAGCGATATTGCCCTTTTGAGACGGGGAAAAGTTCGCGATGTATACGAAATTGAAGACAAATTGCTGATTGTGGCCAGCGACCGCATGAGCGCCTTTGACGTGGTAATGGATGACCCCATTCCCGACAAGGGGAGTATCCTTACGGGGATAAGCCTTTTCTGGTTTAAGAAACTTGAATCAACGGTTGAAAATCATGTCATCAGCAGTTCTCCGGCCGAATATCCTGAAATCTGTCGAAAATACACCGCCGAGCTTGAGCATCGCAGTATGCTGGTTAAAAAGGCGGATCCCCTGCCGGTGGAATGTATTGTCAGAGGATACATTTCCGGATCCGGTTGGAAGGAATATACCGATACCGGGAGCGTTTGCGGTATCCCGCTTCCAAAAGGGCTGCGCGAGTCGGAAAAACTCCCCGCACCCATTTTTACCCCTTCAACCAAAGCTGAAGGCGGTATGCACGACGAAAATATTGATTTTGAAACTGCCGTAAGTCTCTTGGGAAGGGAAAGGGCGGAAGAAGTTCGCCGGCTGAGCCTTAAGATTTATGAGTTCGGCAGGGATCTGGCCGCTCAAAAAGGCATTATCGTGGCGGATACCAAGTTTGAATTCGGTATCAAAGACGGTAAATTGATTCTCATTGATGAAGTGCTGACCCCTGATTCATCCCGTTTCTGGCCCATGGATACCTATGCGCCGGGTGGGTCGCAGAAGAGCTTTGACAAACAGTTTCTGAGGGATTATTTGGTCCAAATCAAATGGCCTAAGACGCCACCGCCGCCGAAGCTGCCCGAGGAAATCATATCAAAGACGAGAGAAAAATACCTGGACGCACTCAAACGGCTGACCGGCAAGGGGTTGGCAGGTGAGTCGGTTTAATCATACCGCTACGGCTGCAATGGTATGGCCGGTATCATAAGAGGGTTGGACCATGGACAATGATATCGGAAAGACTGCCGGTCTGAACAGTCCGAATACTTGTACCGGCAAAATGGGGATCCCCACCCCCAGGGAAAGGGAAGCCCTTTCGGCCATGAAATCCCTCAAGGAACGCGTTCGGAAGATCAAAAAGCGGATCGATGAATTAAGGGGGCTGAAAGACGATACATACGCTGAAGAAATCGGTTCACTGAAAGGGCAACTGGTCCCACTAAAGAAAGAATGGAATTCTTTGGGGAGAAAAAGAGATGCCGCGGCCAAAGAACGCATGATTTTGCTGGGTCACGAAACCGAAGAATAACAACGAAATTTTGAGAATCAGCTTTCCCAGGAAGAATGGATGCCATGGCATTCGGCAGCAGAAAAGTCCATCTGAAAAGGGCAAAAAAAACCGCCAAAAGAAGAAAAAGAAAGGCGACCACCCGAAGAGAAGCGGCGCTTTCCAGCATCACCAACCGGCTTGTTACGGTGCAGGCTCTGCAGGCGCCCCTCTATGAATGCTGGGAACCGAAAGGTCTTTTTGATCCCGACGCCGGCATGGGAACCATTGTCGTCAGTCGCAAAACCTCGGGGGATCAGATCTTGATGGGTACTTTTCTGTTGGATGTTTTTTGTCTCGGGGTAAAAAATGCCTATTGTACGCTGATGGATGAAAATGAATACCGGTTTAGCCTCCAACAGATTGAAAAGCATCAGCACCTGGTGAAAGTTCACCCGGCGTGTGCCAGGAAACTGGTGGAAGAAGCACACGCCTATGCTGAAGACCTGGGCTTTTTTCCCCACAGGAATTACGGATTTGCGAGAAAAATTTTTCAAGACATTCAAAAAGATCAATGCGACCGATCATTCACTTTCGGACGGAACGGAAAGCCCATGTATCTGGCGGGTCTCGACGACAGCGCTCGGTTTTCAATGGAAGTCATAAACACACTGACAGCCAGACTGGGTCCTGAAGGCTTTCACTTCCTGAAGCTACTTGAAAGAAGTGTACAAAGGCCGTATGGATAGGGCAGCGGTTTAGAAAGGATAAACAGACATAAAGACGCCATAAGGCAATCTTTCCCGTGAGCGAAAGCGTATTCACCTTGACGTACCGGAAAAAAATAATGTAAAAAGCATTGAAAAATGCAACTTGATCTTTATTATTTGATGGCACAGGCGCTGCTGGAAGCGAAAAAGGCCTATTCAAAAGGGGAGGTTCCCATAGGGGCAGTGCTTGCCGACGCTCGAGGGCACATTTTATCGCGGGCTCACAATCAGCCCATATCACTTTGTGATCCCACGGCACATGCTGAAATCCTGGCCATTCGAAAGGCCTGCAGCATTCAAGGGAACTATCGGTTGACGCGTTGCCTGCTTGTGGCGACGATAGAACCGTGCATCATGTGCATGGGCGCGGCCATTCATTCAAGGCTATCCACAATGGTCTTCGGGGCTCACGATGTCAAGGGCGGTGCCGCAGGATCTTTGGTTGACCTTTCCCGGGATGACCGGCTCAACCACCGAATGGAAATCGTATCCGGAGTTATGGAGGATGAGTGTCGGGAGCTGATGAGAACATTTTTTCAAGCCCGCAGGGGAAAGGGCAATAAACCCGACAAAGGAGAGGTACCGAAGTGGCCGTAACGGGGTCGACTCGAAATCGACTTGTCCCGTGAAGAGCGGGGCACGTGGGTTCGAATCCCACCCTCTCCGCCAGTTATTAAAGTGGCGGTTTCGTTCTTTTTCCGATGGTGGGCGGTTCGGTTTTTTCATTTGGAAATTGAATAAGGAGAGATGTCCGAGCTGGCCGAAGGAGCGCGACTGGAAATCGCGTGTACTGCTAACCGTGGTACCGAGGGTTCGAATCCCTCTCTCTCCGCCATACATTTGAATCTGTTGTCTTCACTGAATTGCAATGTCCTCATGATTTCTTGAAGGGCCGACCCGCCCAAGCC
>JAJDOH010000057.1 GCA_022340265.1 Deltaproteobacteria bacterium
TTCAGATTCTGCGTTGCTGAGGGTTCGAAGTAAAGAACTACGACGTCACCCTCAGACGCCTGGACTCTGAAGCCCTCCGACTTTTGCAACGTTGGGGTGAAGTTCCAACGATCAATGTCCATTTCCCGAAGCCAATCCAAGTCATGCCTGATTTGAACAAAATTTGAATCGCCGGTTGATTCTCCGCGCGAATTCATGTATCTAGATACAAATAATCAACTGTTCAGCAGGTAGATGAAACAATCGACCACTGCTGAGTGGCTCCTTTTCGTTAACCGCCATGGACGAAAGAGTGCCCAACAGAAAGAAGCCAGGGGCCTGAAGGGAGAAACAGCGACGCGGGGGTTTGAAAATGGGTGTGCATGAATCGGACAGGGACAAAAACAATTCAAAACGGAAAATTCCTGGACGTTTATGGCCCGATTGGTACGCGGAGCTGGCAACTTTTAGAAAGTCCGACACCCGGAAAGCCACCTGGCAGTTGATAAACACGATAGTCCCTTACTGCGGACTATGGTATCTGATGATCCGGTCGATTCAACTCGACTACCCTTACACATTTACTCTGATTCTCGCCCTGCCGGCCGCCGCTTTCATGGTGCGGCTGTTCATCTTATTTCACGACTGCGTGCACGGATCGTTTTTTAGGCGGCAGAATGTCAACACATTCTTCGGCTACATCCTCGGGGTGTTGGTTTTCACTCCTTTTGAAGACTGGCGCTTCGCCCACCTTCGACACCACGTCACTTACGCCAACCTCGATGCTCGGGGATTCGGCGACATTTGGACCATGACGCTGACGGAATATGAGAACGTTTCAAAGAAGAAACGTTTGCAATACAGGCTTTACCGCAACCCCGTGGTGATGCTGGGGCTGGGAGCCCTGTTCATGTTTCTGCTCAGAAACCGGCTTCCGACGCGATGGGTAAAGCGTAAAGAACGCACGAGCGTTATTTTCACCAACCTGCTCATCATCGTCATGGTTTTGGTCGCCGACCGGTTTATCGGATGGCGAACGTTCCTCCTGATCCAGTTGCCGGTGTTGTGTTTTGCCGGGGCGGCGGGAATCTGGCTGTTTTTCGTGCAGCATCAGTTCCCAGGGGGGTACTGGGCACGCAAAGGCAAATGGGAGCCGCTGCGCGCCGCCATGGAAGGCTGTTCATTTTACAATTTGCCTGCTTTACTGCGGTGGTTTTCCAGTAATATCGGGTATCACCATGTCCACCATCTGAGCCCCAGAATCCCCAATTACCGGCTGAAAAAGTGTTACGATGCCGTTCCGGCGCTGCAAGAAAAAGCGCCGCTCACCATCGCTAAAAGCCTTTCCTGCATACGGCTGAAAATGTGGGATGAGCAGCGGCAGAAAATGGTTGATTTTCCTTGAACCGGATAATTCGGAATTTGGTGATTTCATCACCATCCATGTTGTTTGACCGGGGTTGCGGCCCCTGTTCCGAAAAGATCATTCGCCGCATCTGCTGCTGACAGGCCCGCGGGGCTGAAGAGCGGCACAAAATAAGGACTTTTCCTTTTTTAGAATGGGTCTGAGATGGGAGGTGCGCATCATGTCTGCCCGGAAAAGAGAGCCCCATATGAAAGCGGAAGATAAGAAGAATAAGACACTTGCCGCGCCAAAGGACACCGGTGATTTCTATATTGTTGGCATGGGAGCTTCCGCAGGCGGGCTGGAAGCCTTCGAAAGATTTTTCCGGAATGTGCCCAATGATTCCGGCATGGGATTCATCCTGGTGCCTCATCTGGATCCCACGCATGCGAGTCTGATGCCCGAGTTGATCCAAAAATGCTCGAAAATGGATGTCTTCCAAATAAAAGACGGAACCCGGGTCAAACCGAACGCCGTATACATCGTGCCTCCCAATTATGATCTTGCCATTCTGAACGGAAGCCTGCAGCTTTTCCCACCCCCCAAGATCGCCGGCCCCAGGATGCCCATTGATTATTTTTTCCGGTCGCTGGCGCAGGATCAGGGAGAGAAGGCCATTTGCATTATTTTGTCCGGTATGGGGACGGACGGTACCCTCGGACTCAGGTCCGTCAAAGGGGAGCTGGGAATGGCCATGGTGCAGGCGCCGGATTCCGCCAAATACAACGGTATGCCGAGAAGCGCCATTGAAACCGATCTGGTGGACTACATCCTGCCCCCTGAAAAGATGCCCGCCCAATTGATCGCGTATGCAAATCACGACGCCAAAAATGCCGACCCGAAACTCAAGGTAGTCGAAGGAAAAGTTCCGGACGCGATGCAGAAGATCTTTATCCTGCTCAGAACCCATACGGGGCATGACTTTTCATCTTACAAAAAAAATACCATTTACCGCCGCGTTGAACGGCGGATGCAAGTTCACCAGATGGACAAAATAGCGACCTACGTCCGTTTGCTCCAGGAAAACAAGGCTGAGGTTGAAACCCTTTTCAAGGCGCTTTTGATCGGGGTCACCAACTTTTTCAGGGACCCCGATGCCTTCAGGGCCCTTGAAGAAAATGCATTGCCCCGGCTTCTTGCCGATAAATCCGATGACTACACGATCCGGGCGTGGGTCCCCGGATGCTCCAGCGGTGAAGAGGCTTATTCCATAGCGATTCTGCTGCGGGAGTGCACGGAAAAGCTCAAGCGGCATGTGGGAATCCAGATTTTCGCTACGGATATTGACGAGGGCACTATTGATACGGCCCGGGCCGGGATATACCCCGCAAGTATTACAGCCGATGTGAGCCCGGAGCGTCTAAAACGGTTTTTTATGTCCCAGGACAATATATACCGCATCAAAAAAGACATCCGGGAGATGCTGGTGTTTGCGCCTCAGGATATTATTAAAGACCCGCCCTTCACCAAACTCGATCTGGTCTGCTGTCGGAATCTGCTGATTTACTTCGACGCTGAACTTCAGAAAAAACTTCTGCCCCTTTTTCACTACAGCTTAAACCCGGAGGGGATTCTGTTTCTCGGCACCTCCGAAACCATCGGCGGGTTCACTGACCTCTTCACCGCGGTTGACAAGAAGTGGAAGATATTCCGGCGCAAAGGATCCGGCCCTGCAGCCCATGCGACGCTTGCATTTTCGGCAACACCGCATAGGGAAGGGGTTTACGAGATAAAACCAAACATGCCTAAAGAGATCGATGTGGCGCAACTGGCTGAAAAAAGTCTGGCGGAACACTATGCACCTCCCAGTGTGATTATAGACGAAAAAGGCGAAATCCTGTACTTCCACGGTCGAACCGGCAAATACCTGGAGCCCGCTCCGGGCGAGGCGAAATTGAGCATCTATCGAATGGCCAGAGAAGGGCTGAAACTCGAGATGCCGTCAGCGATCCATAAAGCAGCCACCCGGAAAAAAGAAGTTATCTATAAGGGGATAGCGGTTAAAGGCAACGGCCACGCCCAGATGATCGATTTAATCGTCAGGCCGATGTCGGATGCCAAGGCCGCATCAGGCTTGATGATGGTTGTATTCGAGGATGTCACCCCTGTCACAAAGGAAAAACCTGCCGAGAAGAAACGGATTCAAACGATAAAGGGAGAAGAGCGGACACGAGGGCTGGAGAGGGAACTGCAGTACACAAAAGAAAATCTTCAAACAACGATTGAGGAATTGGAAACCTCCAATGAAGAGCTCAAATCGTCCAATGAGGAGCTGCAGTCCACCAATGAGGAACTCCAAAGCACCAACGAGGAATTAGAGACATCCAAAGAGGAACAGCAATCCATGAACGAGGAATTGACGACGGTAAACTCCGAATTGCAGGGCAAAATTGATGGGCTGAGCGAGGCCAACAATGACTTGAAGAACCTGATCGACGCCATCGAAGTTCCCACCGTCTTTTTGAACAATGACCTGTGCATCAAACGCTTCACCGCCCACGCGACCCGGGTTATCAACCTTATCCAGGTGGATATCGGCCGGTCCATCGGTGATATTGCGACCAAATTAGAGGATGCAGATATTTCTGAAGTTGCGCAGGCGGTATTAGGAGACCTTGTATTCAGGGAACAGGAGGTGCGCACCGGCGACGGCTCCTATTTTAGGATGCGAGTCGCCCCTTACCGAACGATTGAAAATGTGATTGACGGTGTTGTCATCACATTTACAGACCTGACAAAAGAAAAAGAACTGGAGGAACGCGAGCATCGATTGGCGGCTGAGCTTCGGTTGGCAGCCGTGATTAAGGATTCAAACGACGCCGTAACCCTGCAGGACTTTGATGGCAATATCCTTGATTGGAACAGGGGGGCGGAGAGGATGTACGGCTACAGCCGGGCGGAAGCCTTGAAAATGAATATTCGTGACTTAATCCCGCAGGAAAAACGGAAACAGAACCTGGAGCTGATGAAGAAGATATGCGCGGGAAAAGAGATTAAGTCCTTTCAAACCAGGCGCAAAACCAAAGACGGCAAAGCGTTGGACATATGGCTCACAGTGACAATAATAGCCGATGCCGCAGGCAAACCCATTCAAATTGCAACAACTGAAAGGGACCTCGCGTGGTTGTCCAAGCAGTAATTTAAAATGCGGATAGGCACATAACCCAAGTGGTATTGCATGGGAGCCCGCTGGCCGGCCGGACGTTTTAACTTGGGCTAAATGGATATCTGCAATTTATTTTTCGATCTCGCTGCGCCAGACCCGACATTCCAATATTCCGTTGTTCCAATTGGGAGCGGCGCGAACTGACTTAAAGCCCTGTTTTCCGTCATAGAGGTCTAACGGATGAAAACGGGAAGCAAGCAGTCTTACAAAAATGAACTCCGCCGAAGGGCAGAGGCATTTATTAATAAGAATCCGTCTGCCATGCGAAAAGTGCCGCCCGCTGACGTTAAAAAGCTGATTGAGGATTTACAGATTCACCAGGTTGAACTGGAGATGCAGAATGAAGAGCTGCGCCGGGCTCAGCTGGAACTGGAGGCGGCTCGCGATAAATATGCCGATTTATATGACTTTGCCCCGATTGGTTATTTAACATTAGACGAAACGGCCCGGATTCGGGATGTTAACCTGACGGGTGCCGACCTGTTGGGTTCCCCAAAAAGTAAATTACTCAATATGAAATTTTCAGCATTCATATTACCGGAATCTCAAGATGATTTTTATTTTCACATGCAAAGGCTTTGGCAAACCGAAACACAGCAAACCTGCGAGTTAAAACTGCAGAAAAAAGACCGCACAGCATTTTACGCCCAACTCGACAGTACGACGGTTAAGGATAAAACCAATAATTTAAATCAAATCCGAACGGCTCTGACCGATATCACAGAAAAATGGCGTACAAGAGAATTGGTGCGGGACAGTGAAGAGAAATTCAGACTGATTTTCAGTCAAAT
>JAJDOH010000109.1 GCA_022340265.1 Deltaproteobacteria bacterium
ATTCCATGGTTTCGTCGCAGGATGCCAGGGCGAATATCAAAAAGCGAACATGTTCTGCGGGATAGCGTTTTCTGCCGTAACCCTCGACGACATTTGCTGAAATCGATTTGCTCGCCCGTCTGAGCTGTGAACCTGTCTCGTAGAGTTCAAATTTCGGGAATTGAAGTGAAAGGCCGTGCGTGTCGACGCCAAGAGAATGGGCCAGTGGATAGATTTCCAGGTTTTTGTAGCTCATTGCCGGGGGCTGGGTTCCATAACGCTGCTTTGGCGAAAGGTGATTTTCGGGTTGCTTCCCGGCAGCTGCCCTATTCCCCGAGCAGGTGTGAACAATGTACCAATATATTGAGAATTGGCAAATCTATTTTTCAATATGTTTGGCATCGAAACCCAAAATTCGAGCAGATCAAATGAAGATGTCAGGAGTATTTTGGTAGCTTAAATTTCGTGAAAATCGGTCTGGACATGGGGTCCACTTTAAAGGGCTGCTGTCACATCTTGAGCCGATTTATGGGCGCGAGATCTTCTTCTGGCGGGTTATGCGCTGGAAATTTCCAGTTCTTCCGTGATTTCCTTGATCCGGCCCTTGATCTGTTCGTATTCTGCCTGTTTCTGTTTCAGGAGATGGGCCGCGATTTTTGATTTTTCTTCCAGGCCCTTGGGTGTGATCAGGTATGCGTATGAGATTTTTTGAGGGGCGCTTTCGAGGCGTTTCATTTTGATGATGCCTTTTTCTATCAGTTCCGAGAGAGCATAGTTGGTTCTGCCCAGGCTGATCCCCAGGCTGCCGGCCAGGGCCCTTTGTGAGAGGTTGGGTTGGGCCGCCAGGAGTTTCAGTATCCGGTAGTTGATGTCATGGCTCATGGTTGATGGCTCATGGCTCATAGGTTATGGGGGTTTTTGGGTCCGCCTCATTTGGGAGGAACGGTTCGAGAGAGGGCCTAGCTCCGCCCGGTGGATTACAAATTGGCTGATAGCTCATGGCTGATAGCTCATGGCTCATGGCTCATGGCTCATGGCTCATGGCTCATGGTTTTTGGGGACTTACGCATAAACCTTTAAGAATGCCTGTTCAGTTAGCGAACGGTAGGCAAAAATAATGGTGAAGTCAACGGGGGTTTTTAGGGGGGATGCTGGGTGATGGGGAAGACAGGGGTCAGTTTGTCAGGGGGCAGGAAGGAAGTTGATGCGGGGTGCTTCCCCTCTGAATGCCCACAGGATTTAGACGCTATCTGTGTTGGAAGAACGTATCAATTGATCAATTCAGGGATGTGATAACCCTCGATTTCTCTGACACCCGATAAATCACCGAGAGAGCCTGCCTCCCTGATCTTCTCGATCACTCCCAGAAGGCCCCTCATGGTTCTTGGGTTTTTTCGGAGATCATCGACATCTTTGCTGAATTTCTTTGCATAGAGGAGTTCCACGGATCAGCGCATCAACTTAGAAAGGGGTTCTGATTCAGGAACATACTCCCCTGTGTCCCCTTCCTCAATGGCCAGGCCGAATTTCATATCCAGAATTGCCTCAGATACAGCATCTTCCAGCAAATCCCTTTATCGTTGTCAATCGATTTCCTAACGTGCTGGGTGCTCGGTTCTCGGTGCTGGGTATACCTGAGACGAACTTCCAGAAAATTGGCTTATCAGATTAATTTTCTAAACCCTCCAGCTCCATTTCAGTATCTCTCAGAATTTCTCTAAATAGCCCCTTGCCCATATCCTGGGCTGCATGAACAGGTACCGCATTTTCTATAGACATCGTCATCGTTTCGCTTCCCAACAACAGAAATCTTAACGGTGTCTTTTTCAATCCTGTAGATCACGCGATACTCACCCATATCGACTCGTCTGTACTCAGGGTTGCCTATGAGTTGTTTTGAATCGTGGGGCTCGGGTTCTTCTCTCAGCTTCAAAATCGTTGACAATATTTGACGGAATTGCTTTGCATCCAGTTTTCGGACAAACTTTCCAGCAGCCTTGGTGATGTCCAGTTTATACATCTTTTACGCTCAAAAGGCGTTTGCTTTCGGTCTCGCCCAAGTATCCTCCTTCTTCCGCCTCGCGGGCCTTCTGTGCCCAGTAGGCATCCTCAATTTCAAGGAATCGCTCATACATTCTATGAGATATGATGACCGACTTTGCCCTTCCTGACTTTTTGACAATAACCGGCACACTCTCGGCGGTATCCAGGTATCTCCCTAATCGGTTTTTCAATTCCGTCGCCGTGACATCCATATCATTCCCTCTGTTTGACTTTTAGCTAATATGGACAATATAGCCATATCCGCTATTTTAGTCAAGGAATAAAGGGGGCTGGGTTCTAGGTGCTCGGCACTGGCGGCTGGGGGCCGGGTTTCAAGTTTTAAGTGTTAAGTTAAAGCACCTGACAATCATATAGTTGGATTTTGGGGTCTCCCGTCATGATCGGATAGTTGTTTGTAATGCTTTGCGCGACAAGCATTCGATCGAAAGGGTCTTTATGATGAAAGGGCATATCCTTGAGCAACAGCGCGGCTTCTGCGCTAAAATCAAGCAGCTCGAAACCGCTTTCTTTGGCCAGTTTCACCGGATCGAAGTCGATTTGAAGTTTTTGGACTGACGCCTTGATCATGATTTCAGCGATGCTGACGGCGCTGACGTATATGGTATTTGACAGATCTTCCAACGCCGAACGCTTTGCATCGTTGATCTTTTCCGGTTCACCCAATGCCCAGAGAAAAATATGGGTGTCGATGATGATCTTCATGCATCGTTTCCATAGAACATGGCATTTATTTCAATATCCTCTTCCATTATGTTATCCGGCACAGTAAACTTTCCTGCCAGTAGCCCAAGTCTCCTTTTCCCTTCCGGCTTATGAATGACCAGATCAATCAGCGGCAGGTTGTTTTTTGCGATGACCACTTTTTCGCCGCGATAAACGAGCGCCACCAGTTTGGAAAGGTTGGCTTTGGCCTCTGAAATATTAACGATCTTCATGGTATTCTCACCCCCGAACTCGAATCTATATTGACCAACTGTACCAAAAAAGACCAACCTGGTCAAGTTTTTCTGGGGGCTGGGGACTGGGGTGTATTTGAAAAAACGCCTGGAGTTACTTCAAGAGGTGCGTGACCAGGTTTTCTCCTTTATTGGAAATATTCAGTTTTTTTCGAATATTTTTGCGGTGCCACATGATTGTCTGGCCGCTCACATCCAGGGCTTCGGCAATCTCTTTGGTGCTTTTGCCTTTTCGAACGAGGGAAGCGACACGGATCTCCGCGGGGGTCAAGTCCGCATACTTGGGAGGCAATTCCTCTCTAAAAACGTCATCATCAAAAAAACTCTGTTCCTTTTTTTTCTTGATTTGGTATAGCGCAACTTCCAGTTCAACGATGATCTGTTTTTCAATTACAGGTTTCATAAGAAAAGCGAGTGGTCTGACTCTTTTCGCTCTCTCGATAAGATCCCGATCGTCATAACCGCTCAGGAAGATCACTGATATATCGTATTTTTTCAGGATCTTTTCAGCCACATCAATGCCGTCAAGGGGCCCGCCTAGCATGATGTCCATGAAAATGACCGTTGGCCGGTGCTTTTCTGCGAGTTCCATTGCTTTCTCCGCCGTTGCAGCTATCCCGACCACTTTGTAGCCATTCGCCTTCAGTATCATTTCCAGGAGCTCGCCTATAGCAAGGTTGTCCTCTACAATCAAAATACTGGATTGAAACGATGTGGCCATTATTAGTACCGCTTAAATCGCTTTAATGGTGAACTAATTAGATATTTTAATTCAAATAGAAGAAAATTGCAAGTAATGTCAAAAGTTTTTTGGGGGTGTTAACGCCTCTGGCGTTGTGTCTAATATAGTGGTATGATCCCAAAATCATTTAAACAAGGGGAGGGAAACGTTTGCGGACGCAAAAGAGCCCGAAGTCATCATTTCAGGCACAACCAAAGCCTCCATCGAATTTTACAAGCGCCAGGATTTCTGGGGGCCCATCGACGAAAAAAGCACCCTCAGTAAAGAGATTGATCAAATGCGTGTTTCCGGGGAATTTAAAAAAGCCATCAAAAGCATGGGGCTCAAATATTGGATAGGGGCAAACCTTTAATTGTGGTGCATGCGGTTTTGTAGGAAAAATACACAAAATTGATCTTGCTTTTTTTGCCGGAAAAGTCAAAATTGAGGCGTAAACCTTCATTGGAAAGCTGATTTTTCAAAAAGAGGAAAAAACAATGAACAAACAAAAAAAGACGGAAATCAAAAAGGTTCTGGGTCGTCAGATTCTGGACAGCCGCGGCAATCCCACCGTTGAAGTGGAAATCACGCTGGCCTCCGGAATTCGGTCTCGCGCAGGCGTTCCCTCGGGTGCTTCCACGGGCTCCCGCGAGGCGCTGGAACTGCGCGACGGCGACAAAAAGCGCTACGGCGGCAAGGGTGTCCTCAAGGCGGTTGAAAATGTCAACACCATCATCAACGACGCCTTGACAGGCTACGACGTTCGCCGGCAGGCAGACATCGATCATCAGTTGCTGGAACTGGACGGCACCCCCAACAAGGCCAGACTCGGCGCCAACGCCACCCTCGGGGTTTCTCTGGCCGCAGCCAGGGCCGGTGCCATGGCCAGCCGCCTTCCGCTGTACAAATATTTGGGTGGGCCGGGTGCCGTACGCCTGCCTGTGCCCATGCTGAACATCATGAACGGCGGGGCCCATGCCCGGTGGCAGGGTTCGGACTTTCAGGAATATATGATCGGCCCCTATGGTGCGGGGAGTTTCAGCGAGTCCATGCAGTGGGCCTGCGAGATCTACCAGGCTCTGCGATCGGTCTTGATGGAATCCGGTCATGCCGTTGGGGTGGGAGACGAAGGGGGGTTTTCACCCAGCGTTTCTTCCAATGAAGAACCGCTTGAGGTCATCATCAAGGGGATTGAAAAGGCAGGGCTCCGGCCCGGTGCCGACGTGGGAATTGCCCTTGATCCCGCAGCCAGCGAGTTTTTTGAGGACGGCCGCTACAACCTTCGAACAGAAAACCGTACCTGCAGTTCCGAAGAAATGGTGGACTACTACGAAAAGCTCATGAACGCCTATCCCATCGTCTCCATTGAAGACGGGCTGGCCGAAGATGACTGGGACGGCTGGAAAGTCTTGAACGATCGGCTGGGGGATAAGATCGAATTGGTGGGAGACGACCTTTTTGTCACCAACGTGGAATACATCGCGCGGGGCATTCGCGAAAACTGCGCCAATGCGGCCCTCATTAAACTGAACCAGATCGGGACCCTCACCGAAACCATTTCCGCCGTACGCATGTGTCAGCGGACCGGCTGGGCGGCCTTTGTTTCACACCGAAGCGGCGAGACCGTGGACAGTTTTATTGCGGATATGACCGTGGCACTGGATACAGGGCATCTCAAAACCGGCGCCCCGGCAAGGGGGGAACGGGTGGAGAAATACAACCAGTTGCTCCGGATTGAGGAGGATCTCGGTACGGCAGCCGTTTTTGCGGGAAAAGATGCCTTTGTGAGACCGGTGCGATTTTAGGATTAAGGGGGCAGTTGTCAGGGGGCAGGGGAAGGAAAGCGACCATGAAAAAGGATGCCGTGTACTGGGCCGAACGGGCGGAGAGAGGGATCTACTGGGCGGTGGGTGCACTGCTCATTGTCGTAGCCGTCATTTTTCTCGTCTTCTTCATCATCAATGGCTTTCCGCTCTATTTCAAGGGAGAATTTGCAACGGCAACCATCAAGCTTTTCGATCAGGCCCTCTTGACGCTCATGATTGCCCAGGTGGTTTACACCACCGTCGCTTTTTTGAAGGTGGGTGTCCTTCAGGTGGAACCGATTCTCGTGGTGGGCATCATCGCCTCCGTGCGACGCGTCCTGGTGATGACGGCCGTCGTGTCCGGTACGGCGGGAAACGTGGGCGCGACCCTGAATTTTCGGCAGAACATGGTGGAGATCGGCCTCCTCTCCCTTACCGTGCTCATACTGGCCATCGCCATCTATCTGGTCCGTAAATCCAAGAGCTTTCTGTCCTCCGATGAAAAGTTGCGGGAAAAATGAGGCGGCAAAGCTTGATGAGAATTCCGGGCACCAACGTATAAAGCCTTGTGCATTTTAGCTTTGGACCGATTTTTTCCCGAAGGCCTGCTTTAGCAATTTGCGGTTTCTCGGTCTGAAAGTGTTATCCCGCTTTTCCCGCTCAATGACGTTTTGCAGCAATTTGAACATCTTCATCTGCTGGCTTTCTTCCGCATAAAAGGTGTCCCAGGCCTCATAGAAGAGTTCCCGCAGTCGCTCGGGGGACATGTGTTTCGGCTGATAGACCACCCGGTCCGCCGAATAATCATTCCAGTTAAAAGAAAGAATCCGGTGCTGCTTTTCCAGATCCGCACAGACCTTTGTGTGGGGAAAGGGGGTAAGGACCGTGAACTCCGCCAGGTCCAGTTCTATTTCCAGCAGAAAGTCGACGAGCTTTCGAATATAGTCCTCCGTGTGATGATCCAGACCCAGCAGAATGGTGCCTTCCACCAG
>JAJDOH010000177.1 GCA_022340265.1 Deltaproteobacteria bacterium
AAGTAGTATTTCAGAGCAGGAGACGTTTGTAAAGCCATCAATCCACACAGGAACTCAAGTTTCGGATAATAATCCCCGAACGCCCGCCTGAGGTGCAAAGGTGCGCCTGGGGCAACGCGGAAAGTGTCACCTTTGAGGGGCTCTTTATGTGTTTTTGGCTCCGATTCCGTGGGCAGCAAATTGTAAGGGCCTAAAGCGAGGGCGGCGTTTCAGATTGTATTGAAACGCTGCCCTCATATGTTGTTAAGAGTCTCCTTTAGCGTTCAAAATATCCGTCAGTTCGCGGCGGATATCGCTTCCTACTCATCCAATTTATAGTCCAGAATGCCTTTCAGAAGCCTCGAGAGATTTATGTCACGATCAGGCGATGTCGAAACGGTCAAGGTTCATCACCTTGTTCCACACCGCTACAAAGTCATGAAGGAACTTCTTCTGGGAGTCCTCACTTCCATAGACTTCCGCCAGGGCCCGGAGTTGGGAGTTCGAACCGAAGATGAGGTCGACACGGGTGCCGGTCCACTTGAGTTCGCCGCTCTCGCGATCACGGCCCTCGAACACGTCTTCGTCTCCCGAGGTTGCCTGCCACTTCGTGCGCATGTCGAGCAGATTCACGAAGAAGTCATTGGTGAGCGTCTCGGGCCGCTTGGTGAAGACGCCGTGCCGGGACTGTCCGAAATTGGCATTCAAGACGCGCATACCACCAACGAGAACCGTCATCTCAGGAGCGGTCAGCGTCAGCAGTTGCGCACGATCGACCAGCAGTTCCTCCGCCGATACGGTGAATTTGGTTTTGAGGTAGTTACGGAACCCGTCCGCAGCCGGTTCGAGTACGGCGAATGCTTCTACGTCGGTTTGCTCAAGCGACGCATCCGTGCGTCCCGGCGTGAAGGGAACGGTCACATCGTGACCGGCATTCTTCGCCGCTTGCTCGACACCTGCGCACCCGCCCAGAACGATCAAGTCGGCGAGCGAAATTCTCCTCCCGCCGGGCTGCGCACTGTTGAAGTCCTTTTGGATTCCCTCCAGGGTGGGCAGCACCTTTTTCAGTTGGGCGGGCTGGTTGACTTCCCAATCCTTCTGCGGCGCGAGACGGATGCGCGCCCCGTTCGCCCCGCCGCGCTTGTCGGAGCCACGGAACGTGGACGCCGACGCCCAGGCGGTCGAGACCAGTTGGGAGACAGACAGTCCCGAGGCAAGGATCTTGGCCTTGAGGTCTGCGATGTCCTGCGCGTCGATCAGCTCATGATCGACTGCGGGCACCGGGTCTTGCCAGATCAATTCCTCTGCCGGGACCTCAGGGCCGAGATAGCGCGAGCGGGGCCCCATGTCGCGGTGGGTCAGCTTGAACCACGCCCGCGCGAAGGCGTCTTCGAATTCCTTGGGGTTCTGCTGGTAGTGCCGCGCGATCGACTCGTAGATCGGGTCGAAGCGAAGGGATAGGTCCGCCGTGGTCATCATCGGCCGGTGCCTCTTCGACGGGTCGTGCGCGTCAACCACCATATCCTCTTCGGCCACGTCCTTGGCCAGCCACTGATTCGCGCCAGCCGGGCTCTTGACCAGCTCCCATTCGTATTTGAACAGCACCTTCAGGTAGCCCATGTCCCATTTGGTCGGGTTCGGCTTCCAGGCGCCCTCGATGCCGCTGCCGATGGTATCTCCGCCTTTGCCGCTGCCGAAGCTGCTCTTCCAGCCGAGACCCATCTCTTCGATGGGTGCGGCCTCGGGTTCCGGACCGACCAGCGCCGCATCGCCAGCGCCATGGCATTTGCCGAAGGTGTGGCCACCGGCGACCAGTGCAACGGTCTCCTCGTCGTTCATGGCCATGCGCGCGAAGGTCTCCCGAACGTCCCGGCCCGACGCCACCGGATCCGGGTTGCCGTCAGGGCCTTCCGGGTTCACGTAGATCAGGCCCATCTGCACGGCCGCCAGGGGGTTTTCGAGATCGCGGTCACCGGTGTAACGGCTCTTGGGCTTGTCGCTTGTAGCCAGCCATTCATCTTCGGCACCCCAGTAGATGTCTTCTTCCGGCTCCCAAACGTCCTCGCGCCCGCCGCCGAAGCCGAAGGTCTGCAATCCCATCGACTCGATGGCGCAGTTGCCGGCGAGGATCATGAGGTCGGCCCAAGAAATTTTCTTACCGTATTTCTGCTTGATCGGCCAGAGCAGACGGCGCGCCTTGTCCAGGTTCACGTTGTCGGGCCAGCTGTTGAGGGGGGCAAAGCGCTGATTGCCGGACCCCGCACCACCGCGGCCGTCGCCGGTGCGGTATGTGCCTGCGCTGTGCCAGGCCATCCGGATGAAGAGCCCCCCGTAGTGACCGTAATCGGCCGGCCACCACTCCTGCGAGTCGGTCATCAGCGCGTAGAGGTCCCTCTTCAGGGCCGCCAGGTCGAGTTTCTTGAATTCCTCAGCATAGTTGAACTCCTCGCCCATGGGATTGGACTCGGAAGAATGCTGGTGCAGAATGTTAAGCTTCAACTGGTTCGGCCACCAGTCCCGGTTCGACGTGCCACCGCCGGCAATGGGTTTGTCAGCTCCGCCCGTTACCGGGCACTTGCTTTCTTCATTCATAACACTTCCTCCTTTCGTTGTTTGAACTTATGCACCGTGCTGCTGCAGTCAAAACATTCTGATTGTCAGCGACAGGGGCACCTGCATTAATGTTAATTCTTTACTTTTTAGATAGTTCAACTTTAAAAAAATATTAAATGTTATATGATAACCATTATCAATTAATGGAAAAAAAATATACTAAACTTCCTCTGCCATACAATTGCTGCATATACCGAAAAAGTCTAAACGATGATTCAGAATTTTAAAGTTTGTCTCCGCGGCAACCTCTTTCTTCATATCATCCAGACTATCAAGGTTCGGGTCCAAAATTTTTTTACACTTGATACAGATAACATGTGGATGGGGGTAAGGCTTATTTCCATCATATCGGTTGCTCCCATCCGGGAACCCTAATTCAAGAACTTCCCCAAGTGACTTAATTAATAAAATATTTTTGTATACTGTGGCAAGACTCATCGTAGGGAAATCTTTCTTGATGTGACCATAAATATCCTCAACACTGGGGTGATCGGTGCTCTTGGCAATGATTTTAATAATTGCCAGCCGTTGAGGTGTTATCTTGTGGCCTGTGTCCCTCAACTTCTGGATTATGGTTTCGGATCTTTTATTAGGGTCCGCCAACTGCAGCCTCTCTGATCTAAATGATAATTATTATTAATTAACATTTGAAATCCCGCCCGTCAATATTTTTTTCATCCATCAAACATGTTGCTTCTAAATCCACATTCCAATTTAGTATCCGAAAGTCGAGTAGCCTGGCTCCGATTTTATTCAGGATACCAGCAATATTCCAAACTTGATTTTCCCCGTCCAGCGGGTTATCATCATATTAGTTATGGTTGACTTGGCGATGCCCACCTTAATTATAAAACATAACAGAACCCAGGAACAGCTTTATGACGCTTTGCCTGCCTCGCGACTGCGCCGTCAATTTAACCGTCCAAGGAATGGGGTGGTCGGCTTCCGGGGTCGTTCGGACGTTTGACAACAGCGGCGTTTATATCACTACTTTTCAACTTCAATGAGCGGCCAAAACCGCTGTAAAGGAGGAATGTATGGCAATCGCCCACACGAGCCACATTCGAATTCACAAACATGAAGGCCCTCACCGGACCGCCATAATTGAACAATTTGAAGAGCCGGTCCACTATGGGATTCACGGGGGCATCAAGGGTTTTTACCAAAACAAGTATGGCCGGGAAATCAAAGGAAAGGAGTACCCCGCAACCCTGGACCACATCATCAGCGGAGTGGCCGGGTGACTGACCGGCACCCTGGGAACCGCGCTGGATGCGCGGAAAATACCTTCGGCAGACAATCTAACCGCAGAGGTGGAGGGGGATATCGAAGATGTTGATGGGGTGTTGAAGATAACCACCTTGCGCATTCGTTACCGATTTAAGATTCCCGCCGGAGCCAGAGAAAAGGCCGAGCGTGCCCTGGCCGTATACGCCGACGCCTGTCCGGCTTATCAGACGGTCAAAGACTGTGTCCAAATTTCTTGGGAGGCGGACATCCGGGAAGCGTGATCAATTCAGATTCAAATGAGATTCTGGGTCCGGCCCGCCCAAGAAAACTTCATCGTAACGGAAGGATGCCTATATTATCCTTGTTGCAAGGGATTTTTTTAGAATGAAACATTTCACCTGGCAGCTTGGCGAAACTGCGAGGCATGTGAAACGGCAGAATCATTCATCTAACTCCTTCCCTGTGACCGGATAGGCGGCAAATCAAACCGCTCCGCACCTTGGGTTCGGAAAGATTCATGCGGTGACATTGGAGAATCAACCACGGTTGGGTGATTTAAGGATTATCAACCCCTCTCGTTCAAGCGAAATCTCTTGGGGGAATGCCGCCTTCATGTACGTTGAAATGAATCGACGCTTCCCAAAGGAAAGTCGCAGATTGCGAGTGCAAATCATGTTGATTCGACATAAGATCTTATCCTGATGGAAACAAGTCTGTTCCTCTTCAAAGCACGATCCAACCGAGGATGGGAGGACGAATGAGGATCTTCAAAGGCCCATACGCAGTGTCTGAGACACAACGTCGTGTGGGCCTTTTCATTTTGAAAGTTAAAAGATGACTGATCCGTATCAAGATTTGAACACCGGCAAAGAAGTGAATAAAGAGAATGGATTTTTTGCTTCGGTTATTGCCAATCTTCCCCAGGGTATCATTGTCTGCAATGTCAGGGGTGAAATCCTTCTTTACAATAAGCCGGTGAATGCCGTGTTAAAACTGGAAGAAGATCATGGGTCTTTTCCGTTTTTGGGGCAAATGGTCACGACTTTGATTGATAAAAATCTTATTGAGCACACCTTGGATGAAATCAATGAACGATTGAAGAAAAATGTATTGGATACAGTCTCTTATTTCATTTTTAGGGTTCATCAGAATACGGTCCATTCAAGGGTGACACCACTGCTTGATCCTGCCGGACGATTTAAAGGCTTTGTTTTGATATTAGAGGATATCACCCGGCAGAATGAGATCGACAGAAAAATGGAAGCCACCTTACACTCTCTTGCGAAAAATGCGCGATCACCGATTGCAAGCATCCGTGCCGCCATAGAGGCGATAATGGATTATCCCGGAATGGACCAGGCGCGCCAGGATAAATTTACAGAGATTATTCACAATGAATCCCTTGTATTGAGTAACATTTTAAATGAGGTCTCAGAAAACTATACCAGTCTGACCGGAATCCAAAAATCCATGGAAACCATAACGGCAGCGGATTTCTTTAAAACCATTGCCCGAAGGTCCGGCGAAAAACTCGACGTTCAATTAAACCTGGAACATATTGATACGGATATACGTATTAAAGCAGACCGGTATGCGCTTACCATGGTGATCCTTTTTCTGCTGAGTCAGTTAAAGGATGAGAGAGGGATCCAAGAAATTTTGGGTACTGTTACCATCAGCGATGGAATCGTCAATATTGATCTTCACTGGCAGGGTCAGGTCCTTGAAGCAGATACGATCAAAAACTGGGAAGACCGTTACCCTGATATTTCAGGGCAGATATTTCCTCTGACCTTAAAAGAGGCCATCAATACCAATCATGCTGCCCTTTGGCCGTTTGAGGCAGGTGATGATTCGCCAATGCCATATCTCAGGCTATTGATACCGGGTGATAAACCGGAAGACGGCCAGGCTGTAAAACCGATGACCGCTTTGCCCGAAACGCAATTTGAGATGTATAATCCTGAGCTGTTCAATAAATCCGGCCTGGACCCGGAACTGGACAATCACCTGTTAACCGAACTCAACTATACCGCCCTTATCCGTGAAATCAGCCAGACAAAGACCTTGGAAGCCGTTATGGGCAAACACAGCCAATTGCCCGGGTTGATCTACAACATGTTAACCAGCGGGACAAAGACCAAGACGGTGACCTGGCTGATCACCACATTTTCCGATGCGATTTTAAATAAGATCATTGAATTTGCACTCAATGAACTGGGCCCGCCGCCGGTCTCGTTCGCGTTTATTACCCTGGGCAGTGAAGGAAGGCAGGAGCAGACACTTAAAACAGACCAGGACAATGCCATTGTTTTTGAAGACATAGACCCGGGCTCCGGTCTGCCGGGAAAGGCGGTTCAACACTATTTTCTGGAACTGGGCGAAAAAATTTGTTTATGGCTGGATCAGGCTGGCTATGATCTTTGTCTGGGCGGGATCATGGCCAAAAATGAAAAATGGTGCCAGCCTCTTTCCACCTGGAAACGGTATTTTACCCAATGGATTCGTACGGCAGAGCCTGAAAATCTCCTTCACAGCACTATCTTTTTTGATTTCAGGCATGCCTATGGAGATAACCATCTGGCAGAGGAATTAAGGCGTCATCTGGCACACTCTTTAAAGAAGCGATCTGGATTTTTAAGATTTATGACCCAGAATTCTCTGGGCTTTCGCCCGCCCATCGGTTTTTGGGGTAATTTCTTGGTTGAATCAAAGGGCACGCACAAAAAAAGTCTGGATATCAAAACCTGCATGGCACCCATGGTCGATTTTGCTCGGATCTATTCTTTGAAACATGGCATCACCCAGACCAACACCCATAGCCGGCTGTATCAATTATACAACAAGCGAGTGCTTAACCGGGATGATTACAACGAGATCGAACAGGCGTATAGCTTTTTACTACAGCTTAGATTTATGCGGCAGATCAATGCGATCATCGGTGAGAATATTAAACCGGATAATTACATCAATCCTAAGAAATTATCTAAAATAGAACAAAGAATGTTAAAAGAAGTGTTTAAGAAGATAAAGCTGCTTCAAATGCGTTTAACAAAAGAATTCATCGCCGAATAACGGAGACCTATTTATCCTCCCTCAAAAGCTCGTTTATACGATCCACAACATGAGCATTGGAAAAGGGTTTTGTGATGTAGTCATCTGCGGTAAGCCCCATTCCTTTTGCAATATCAATGGTCCTTGCCATGGCTGAAAGAAATACGATTTTCATGGTTTTAAAATGGGGATTCATTCTGATTTTCTGGCAGACCTCGTATCCGTCCATTCCCGGCAGCATGATATCAAGAAGGATGAGATCCGGATTATAATTTTCGATCAAATCAAGGGCTTTCTCTCCGGTATCCGCCACTTTGACGTCATAATGATTCTGCTCCATCAGGAACTCAAGGGGAACAATAATATTGGGCTCATCATCAACGATTAATATCTTTTTTGGCATGATTTTCACCCCTCTGATCTATCTAAAACAGTGGCTTATCATAACATCAAAAAGGGAGTTGTGTCATCCCTACCCATTATGAGGACCCGGAATCCTGTTTTATGGGAATCGTAAAAACAAACGTTGCCCCTTTTCCCAATTCACTTTCCACCCATATCTTCCCTTTATGGGCTTCAATAATATGCTTGGTAATGGTTAGTCCCACCCCCGTTCCAAAGGGTCTTCTCCTGGAAGAATCTTTAATTTGCCTGAATTCCTCGAAGATGATCTCCTGGTCTGCCGGATTGATGCCAATTCCATTGTCCTTTACATATACGCGGATTGAACTCTGTTTCATTGACAAACCGATTTCAATCTCTCCCTGATCCGGGTCACAAAATTTCACTGCATTGGATAGCAGATTTATCATGACCTGTATGAAACGGTCTCGATCCACTGACGCATGCACTCTTTTTTCCGGAAGATCCAATTTCAGATCAATATGATTGTCATGGACGAGCTGGCCTATTGATACCACAGAGTCTTCAAGGATTTCTCCAATATCGGTTTCAATAAATTCCCATTGAATTTTACCGGATTTGATCTTTTGAAAATTTAAGACATCATTAATCAGCCTGGACAGCCTCTCACTTTCCGTAATGATAATTCCGGTAAATTTTTGATACCGGTCGGCATCAAGGTCCGGATTTGAATGCAGGATCTCAGCCAGCGCCCTCACGGATGTTAAAGGAGTTCGAAGTTCATGGGTCACCGTGGAAATAAATTCATTTTTCAAATGATCCAGTTCTTTGAGCCGTTCATTTGCAGCAGCAAGATCTTTGGTGGTTGATTCAAGTTCCCGGCTGTAAATAATAATTTGCTGGGTTTCGTCAAGGATACTCATAATATCATGGACTCCCAGAGGTTCTTCCTGGACCACCGAGGTCACCATGGCATGGGCGGAAGCCGATCCTATGGCCCCCGCCAGAAGTTTTTCCGTATAACTGACAAGACCTGCGTCGGCCGTCAATTCCTGCTCAAGATTGATGCGATTTTCCTTGGCATACATTTCCAGTGCCTCAAGGGTATGATCTTTTCCAAGGAAGCGTTCAAGAATAGATTTTAATTCCCCTACGGAAGCGGTTGCTCTCCAGAAAGAAGATTTTTCCGCTTCCACGGAATGCTTGAACACATCCACAAATAAAGTCGCCTGTTTTTTTTCAACTTCATCCTGTGTGGAAAACAGAGACACCCCGAAAAACAGACCGATATTAAAAAACATGCTCCAGAATACGGTGTGGGCATATTGGTTAAATCCTTCAAGGTTTGCGCCCAGCCCGAATAATTGCTGGGGCTTTAACAGTTCTATCCCAAAGGGACCGTAGGTTAAAAAACCTTCCAAGGGAAACCGGGCCTGGACAAGCGATGGCAACACAAGCGTATATACCCATATGAAGAATCCTGCTATCAGACCGGATAAGGCGCCTGCGCGCGTGGCACCCTTCCAGAAAATCCCCCCGATAATGGCCGGCGCAAATTGCGCTACCGCGGCGAATGAGATCAGCCCGATAGATACAAGCGTATAATATTTCACCACAAAATGGAAATAAAGATATCCCAGGATGAGAACCAGAAGGATGGCGGCGCGTCTGATATTTAACAGAATATTACTCAAGTCATTTCTTTGGGAGAGTTTAAATGCGGACAGTCGAAATAATACCGGCATGACAAGGTCGTTGCAGATCATTGTCGACAACGCAATGGTTTCAACAATGACCATGCCTGTTGCGGCAGATAGCCCTCCGATAAATACAAACAGGGTTAACGCGTTATGATGTTCTGCCAGCAAAAGCATGAGTGCAAAAAAGTCTGCGTCCGCAACCTTTTCCCCGGCAGAACTCAACAGCCCGGCAAACGCGATGGGGATGACAAAAATATTGATGAGCAGCAGATAGAGGGGAAAGAGCCATATGGCTTTATTTAGATGCTTTTCATCCACATTTTCCACCACGATCACCTGGAACTGACGGGGAAGAAAAATAATCGCCAGCATGGATAAAAACAACCCCCCGTACCATCCTGAAAACCCGGATGCGTTCATTTCCATGACGAAGAGTTTTCTGATCTCCGGCATGACACTGGATTTTTCAAAAAGGTCTGCAAACCCATTATAAATACCATAGGTTACAAATAGCCCGACGGAAAGGAACGCCAAGACTTTAACCAGGGATTCAAAGGCGATGGCGGCCACCAGGCCTTCATGACGCTCTGTGGCATCCAGATGCCGTGCACCGAAAAGAACTGCAAAGGCTGCTAAAAGCAAGGCCACATAAAGTGCCGTATCGTGAAACAATGGCGGCAACTGGGTCGATGAGCCCATCTGGGAACTGCTGCTTAACAGCTGGTATGTTGTAGAAATGGCTTTAATTTGGACTGATATATAAGGGACAATACCCAGAACGGCGATAATCGTTACAACCCCTGCTATGGTTGAGCTTTTACCATAACGCGATGCAATAAAGTCGGCAATGGAGGTGATCTTGTTCGCCTTGCTGATCCGAATGATTTTCCGTATGACCGGAAATCCCAGGATCATGGTCAAGGTTGGACCGATATAAATATTTAAGAACCCGGTAATCCCGGATCGGCTTGCAGCGCCGACACTGCCGTAATATGTCCATGCCGTGCAATATACCGCGAGAGAGAGGGCGTAAATATATGGATTGCTGATAATGCTTTTACCGATTTCCGCCCGTTTTCTTCCATAAAAGGCAATGGCAAACAGAAGGCTGATATATCCGAAAGACAAGAGGAGGATGGCTTTTTGCGCTATCATGATTTAAGGGTCGATCCTGTCTTCTGTTGATTTGGATTTATCCAGATGAATTTGTGGGTTGCTTTCTGCACAGATGATCACCAGGCCGATCAGCACAAGCCAGGCTGAGAACATAAAGAAAAAGAATATTGGAATGCCTAAAAACACGACCTTTGTATTAAACAGCGTCATCACCGGATAAGAAAATAAGAAATTGCCTAAGAGGAACAGGACTATAAATCGGCTGGTTTTTGATTTTTCATCAATCATTGGGCGATCTCCGTTTCCAACTACTTGTTGAACGACGTATCAACCTGAAAACAAAAAGCCTCCACGAGGACATAAAAATCCCTTGGAGGCTCAACGCTTGCCACCTTCTGGAGATATGAAATCATGACTTTCTCCGAGATGGTTATGGTCGTGTTGTCAGTTTACCTCAAATTAAGCAGAGTTGATTGAATTCATTATCATTAGAACCCAACAAGGGGGATGTCAAGCTGAATCGTGTGCCAAAACCCGATAACCAAATATAGGGTCAGGTCTGCTGTTGACTGTTTTGGAATGTCTATGGTCGAGAGGACGCGCTGAAGGGCATGGGGTCTAGCAATTTACTACCCCCTGTCGATTTCAGACCTCTTCAGGAATATGGGAATCGAACTTGCTCTTTGACGTTTCACGACGGAACGTGGGCTTGAAGATGTTGGCATTGCCTTTACGGGCAGATAGAACTCGATATGGGAAGGACTTCAATGTTCCTCCTTTTTAACAGGAGTCCTCCGGAGACCCGGAGCCGTTGTAGTGTATATGAAGATGCCAGGCCAGTTGCCACCCCACGCGTGGAACACGCCCAGAAAGCCGGGCGGAGCGCCTCTGATGTATTTCTCGTCGTTGGCGGATTCCTCTTCGTGGTCTCGAAGTCGAGAGGAATGAATATTAGATGCTCTGGTGGCTGCAGACAAAGCGCCGAGGCGGGGATGTAGATCGTATATGATCGAGATAGGCCGGTACTTATCTTGATGGTACGGTGATCTCTTTCTGGCCGATAAAAACCACCGGTTTCAGTTTGTGGGAAAGCCTTCTCAGATATTTTAGCTGAAACCCCTCCAGTTTTTTTGTTTTTTCCTATCATGATACTCCAAAAGGAAAAGGCGGGTATTTTTCACAAAATACGCGCCCTGAAATACCGGTGACCAGTCTGCCGGCATTCATGCGCCGGCTGCTCGGGTGGTATGCGGTATCCTACAACCGTGGCGCAATCGTCACGGGCATTTATTTCAAAACATACGCCCTTTAAATTCGGCGCTAATCGGTGTTATCGAAATGTCTTTTGGTGCACTATAGTGTATTGTGAATAAGAAACTCCCCTGATTTGGATCACTATAGTGATTAATTATTGACAAATGCACGTGCCAAATATTATCCTCAAACCACTAAAGTGAATCGTTGTGATGGCGCCTGTGCAATTCTGACCACTTAAGGGAACCATGAACTGTCACATTGAAATATTTATGGACGGCCGGTGGGTGACGGCCGCGGCTTTTGAAACCGAAAACCGGACACTGGATCGGGGAGTTGATGGTGGCGGCTGGCTGCAATATGACATCGACTACGCTGTTGCGCAACTGGGTAAAAGGGCGGCGGAACTTATCCCCGGACTTACAGTTGGCTTTGAATTGTTTTCATATAAGCAATGGCCCCCGGTTCTCGTGGATCTTTTGCCGGGTGGCGCCGGACGGCGAGCGTGGCTCAGGCGCATGCAGATTGAAAGAGATGGCCCACAAATGGATTGGCATTTGCTCGTAAAGGGCGCCGGGGCGCCTCCGGGCAATCTCAGGATTGCCGAAGCTGTTCCATCGCCCCCGTCTGGTCACTTCAGATTGGGATTTCACCGCAGGGCCATCATCGAGCAGGGCGAACGATTCCTGGATTACGCGGAAGATCGCGGTGCTTATGTGGCAGGAGCTTCCAGCGTACAGGGGGAAGCGCCGAAATACCTTCTCGTAGAGACCCATGACGGGCGGTTTCATGCGGAGGGCGCCATGCCTGACGAAAGAGCCCGCAAATTCTGGCTTGTAAAATTTCCACGGGGCCGTCGTACGAACGAACGAAATCAACAGGTTCTGCGCAATGAAGCCGCCTATCTGGAAGTTGCCAGGAGTTTCGGCATTCGCGTCGGTGAGCCGCTTGTTTATGAGGGAGGTGCGCTGTTTGTACCGCGTTTTGACCGGAAGGTCTTGGGCGGGCATGTTGAACGTCTGGGGATGAACAGCTTGTATGCCCTAGCCAATATCCCGGGATTCGGCGCTGCTGTACATCACGATATTTATTGCCGTGCCTTGGCGCGGGTCGCCTCCGATCCTGTGCGGGAATTGCGGGAATACCTGCTGCGAGACATCCTTAACCTGGCCCTGCGCAACACCGACAATCACGGTCGGAATGCGGCCATTCTAAGAACAGGGGCCCACGTGGAACTTTCGCCGCTTTTCGACTTCGCGCCCATGTTTCTGGACCCCGAAGGTATCGGCCGTGTCAGCCGATGGGAGGATGAGCGGCCCGGCAGTCAGCCAAAGTGGGGAATCATTTGCGAAAAATTTGAAACGCTCATGCAGTCCGACGAAACCAGAAACTGGCTGGCGGACTTGAGCGAGGAAGTCTTGCGACTGCCCGACATCATGGAACGTGAGCATGTGGATGACGACATCACCCAGAGACTCGCGAGCTGGATCGACGAGGTGGCGGCAGGTCTTGCGGAAGCCCGGCCGCGGACGTGGCGTTAGGAGAACCCCATGAAACGATTTACCCCTGCTGAAATGGCCCGAATGAAAGAGGCGCTTTACATGGGCCTTGCCCGAGGCGAAATAGATGTGCGGGAAGGGACACGGCGCATGCGCAAAATCCTAGGCATGAGCCAGAAGGATTACGCCGGAAAAGTAGCCGGTATTTCCCCTCGGATACTGTCCCAATTCGAGAACGGCACCGGCAACCCGACACTCGCTACACTGGAAAAAATCGCCTCCCCCTTCGGTCTCAAAGTTACTTTTCTCCCGCCGGAGGCTTGGCGAATGAAAGGAAAAGAGAAAGCTTTGGACGAAGGTTGAGATCCACAGGCCCCACGCGATTCCTATCACCCTCTATTTCGTGGTTTTGCGATTAATGGACCGGTTGAGCGTGTCGGTGATCCCTTTCTGGCCGATAGAGACCACCGGCTTCAGCTTGTGGGCAAGGCCCCGCAGATATTTCCGCTGAAACCCTTCCAGTTTGTCTGTTTTTTTCTCCATCATGATACTCCAGAAGGAAAGGGCGCGTATTTTCATAAAATACGCGCCCTGCCAATATGGTGGCGTCTCCAATTTTTTATCATCGTTGCTCAATGAGCGAGAATTTGTCAGATAACGGTTGGATATTACGTTAAAATCTGGGTTGTGAGAACACTTCAAATCTTTATTGCTCACAGGAAATCGGGGTGGTTTAGCCACGAAAAAAGGTCTCTGATAATTATGGGTTAACGCAAGAGATAGTATTTCATAGCGGGAGATGTTTGTAAAACTATCAATCTGCACCCAGAAATTCTCAGATACCGCCTCAGAAAAAGCGGTTTTAAGTTGGAACCCGTTTACACCATACTCCCAAAAGGATTGAAGCACATCTCTTGCTCTTCAAAATTGCTCTCCAACTCATAATATGGAAAACCCGCGCTCCGGCAGTGTGCCATCATATTCGGGAGGCAGCACCAGGTATTTTCCACCCTCATCGCGATCGGCGCCAGGCAGTCCGATATTGCGATTACAGCAGGACTCCGTCCGGCAGACGCGTGGGTTTCAATCTCGAAGGGCTGGGTTACTTCACAATCTCTATGTCATCGGGCTGCCAGGTCTTGTCGAACCATGGCTCCAATGCACCGTAGAGGCGTAAGATCAACCACCACGACTTTCCGGGAACGGTCTGCACCCAGTTATTCTCGTGCCCCACCAAGGGGTTAGGACCAAAGTAAACGTCATAAGAACCGTCGGCGTTCTTCTTGACGTTCGGCTTCTCGCTGCCAATGCTCGGCAGACGTTGATCGGTCTGAAGTTCGGAGCGCGTTTGGGTGTCGTAAAGCACGACTGACCAGAAGGTCTTGGCCGGAACGTTCGGGGGGAGGTGCAACTTGTAGGTCTTCGAGCCATCAAAGTAATTCTTATCGGCATCAACGGCGGCGATGGCATATTGTGAACCCTTACCGACCATTTTTAGGAACATCGCGGGCGTGACGCCGGTATAGCCGTAAAACATCCTCGTGCGGGCGTTCAGGTTACGGGCGCCATTGTGGAGCCACAAATAGCTGCCGTCAGGGTTTCCCGGCGCAAACCAGGCTTTGCCGGGATAATAAAAAACGTCCTTTTTGCGCGCGCGGAATTCGATAGCTCGCGCGGTGACATTACCGATGGCCACGGCATCGGTCAGAATTTTTTTCATGCGTGCGTCCGGCGCGAAGGGTTTGCCCTTTTCAATGCCGATGGCCATAATTCCAAGTTGCATTCAAGTTGATTTGAATATATAATTCTGTTTGTGACATCCCAACCTCATTTCGGGTAAAGGAGGAACAAGCAGAAGATGGCCATGAGCCCGTTCTCGAAAAATGATGGAAAGGAATTCACGAAATCTGATGGAGCTAACATCGACTTTCTGAGTGGGGAGTTTTCAGTTGGCCATCCAGGATAGATCGAGTCAAATGTTTAGAGAAAAGACTGGTTAGAAAGAAAAAAGTTTAGCAAACCTTGTGAGTT
>JAJDOH010000187.1 GCA_022340265.1 Deltaproteobacteria bacterium
CCGCAAAATCGCCTGAATCAGGTATTCTCGGGGACTCCAATATGGGCGGGTTTTTTCCCGCTTCCATGAAAAAATCAGGTTTTGATCGAATCGTGATCACGGGCAGGTCAGACAGACCCGTCTATCTGTTTCTATCAAACGGTTCGGTGGAAATTCGTGATGCTGCGCCTTATTGGGGCCTGAATGTTCCGGATACGCAAGAGGCCCTTGAGCACGATCTGGGCAAAGAAATCCGTTCTGCTGTGATTGGCCCGGCGGGAGAAAACCTGGTTCGGTTTGCCACTGTCATGAACGCCAGAAAGAATGCGGCCGGCCGTTGCGGGATGGGAGCCGTGATGGGCGGCAAGAACCTGAAAGCATTGGCAGCGGCGGGCGATGGTTCCTTGGAAATTGCCGACCCTGTTGGCTTGAAGGCACTCAATAAGGAACTCCATCAATATCTTCACGCATCCAAAATTGTCAAAATATATGGAAAGGTGGGTACGGCTCTTTTGTATGAGCCTGCCAACAAACTGGGAGCGCTACGCACCAAAAACTCCCAGTTGAATCAATGGTCGTCCAGTTTGAATGCCTCCGAGTTTGAGCCGCATATAGAGCGCATGGTTGCCTGTTCCGGATGTACGGTTCATTGCCGTCATGTTAACAAGTATGGCGGTGAAGGCCCGGATTTTGTGAGCTTTGCTCTCCTTGGTGCCAATGCCGGTATTGAGGATCTGGGGGAAATCATTAAACTCAACAATCTTTGCAATGATCTTGGGGTTGACACTTCATCTGCGGGTACCCTCATCCCGTGGGCGATGGAATTGTATCAGCGGGGTATTATAGACGATGAACTGACCGGAGGACCCCTTCAATGGGGGGATATTGAAAGGGTGCGGCAACTCATCGTTGACATTTCACAAAGAGAAGGGTTTGGTGATGTGCTGGCGGATTCAAGCCAGGCGGTTTCACTCGGTAAGCTGCCGCGAGAGTCTCTGGATTATCTCATGGCCGTTAAGAATTTGCCGCAGTCCGATCCCCATGATTCGAGATACATCAAAAGTTTCGCTCTGGGTATCGCCGTTTCCTCCAGAGGGGCGGACCATTTGCGCAACCGGCCAACCCTGGATATTTTGCGCCTTCCAGACGATCTGCGTGAAAAAGTCTATGGCGATTCTACGGTTTCGGATCCCACCGTTTATGAATCCAAAGAAAAAGTGGTGGCATTCAGTGAAAACATTTTTGCGGTCTGTGATTCCCTGGGCATTTGCCGGTTTGTTTGTCACGGCTGGAACAGCCCGAAACTCCTCGGTTATGAACACTTCTCGGAAATGATCAGGCTCGCGGTGGGATTCGATTTGCCGCCGGATCAATTGCGTGACATCGGCCCTCGGATTGTCGATCTGGAGCGTATGATCAACCGGCGTGAAGGCCTGACAAAAGAGGACGATACACTGCCACGCCGCTATTTTGAAGATCCCATGCCGGGCGGCAATACCAAGGGACACAGGATTGATCGAAAAGCGTTTGAAAAACTCCTCCAACGTTACTACCATCAGAGAGGTTGGAATGAAGAAGGGGAACTGAAATCCAAACGCAAAACAGAAATCCGGAAGATGACGAAAGCGGCTCAACCGTCCCCGGAATGGAAAGCTTTTGAGCCCCAAACATAGATAGAGGAAATATGCCTTTTTATGAGTTTGAAAATAAAAGCCCAGTTGTCGATGCAAGGGCTTTCGTACATCCGGAAGCCGTACTGATCGGCGATGTGATGGTGGATGAATCATGTTATGTGGGGGCTGGGGCCGTGTTGCGGGGCGATATCGGCTCTATTCAAATTGGAAAGGGCTGCAATATCCAGGAAAACTGTGTGCTTCACACCTTTCCTGACAGATCCGTGATCCTTCATTCCAACGCACATATCGGCCATGGCGCTATTTTGCACGGTTGTGAAATCTGTTCCTATGTGCTGGTGGGGATGGGCGCCATCGTGGCCGATGGCGTCAAGATTAACAGGGAATGTATGGTAGGTGCCGGGAGCTTTGTCCCGTTCGAGATGGAAGTTCCGTCTAACAGCTTGCTGTTGGGGTCCCCCGCTCGGGTGGTAAAGGAGCTTGCACCAGCGCAGTTGGATCAGATTAAGCGTGGCCTTGCCATTTATCAAAACCTTTCCCGACGCTATTTGAAGTCTTTCGGCCCAGTGCATGGAAATCACAGCGGATCCAAAAAGATGTAATGCTTATCAAAAGATTTGGCGTCCCATAGGCACCGGAATGTGTGGGCATTGTGCGGGTCCAGGGGAATAGCGGTGAACAATTTAGCGGTCCTTGAAAACCGGGTTTTTTACAGTGTGGTTCAGAGCATTAACTCTGCCGTGATACTGCACAATCGAAAATTGGAAGTGATTTTTGTAAACGATGTTTTCGAATCTTTCTTTGACATCAAGAAAGAAGACGCCCTTGGAAAATCGCCCATGGAATTTTTGCCGGAATTTGACGCAAAGCATCGGGAGGCCATTCAGGCTCGTTTGAAAAAGACCTTGAAAACCGGCAAAAAGAGTCCCTGGCATGAATTTACCTATTATTCGCCGGCCGGGAACCTCCGTTATTTGCTCGCCATTTCGATTCCGGTTTTTGACAACCATGATAAGATCAGTCACGTAATGAGTCTGATTCATGATGTGACCATTCGAAAAGAACTGGAAAGGGAGGTGATCAAAGCCGCAAAACTGTCTTCTCTCGCCGATATGGCCTATACCCTGGCCCATGAGATTAACAATCCCCTTACCGGGATCAAGCTGGGTTTATCAACCCTCTACAAGGCGTTGCGGAAGCCTGAGAACATTCAGGTCTTGGACAGTGTCATAACGGATCTGAATCGAATTAAGAACACAGTTGATGCGTTCTTGAGGGAAAAAAAACATCAAATTGCTTTAAAGCGTTGCCGCAGTGGTATCATAGGAGATATTTTTGAAGATGTGTTATTTCATCTATCTCAGCAAATGAATTTGAACCATATCGAAGTCAAACGATCGTTTTGCAAAGAAAACAGACCGATTGTGATAGATCGAGACAGGCTGCACGAGGTTTTCCTAAATATTTTGCTCAATGCAATTCAGGCCATCACAAAAAAGGGGGAAATTGCGATTACCACTGAAATTGTCTTCAATCAAGAAGATAAAACAGATTCAGGAAGAATGCTGATTTCAATTGAGGATACGGGAAAAGGGATGAACCAAGGGCATCAGGAACAGGCCTTCCAACCATTTTACACCACCCGGCAGGATGGAACAGGACTGGGATTATCCATCTGCCGTAAACATATTGAACAACATGATGGGCGAGTGGAGTTGGAAAGCGTTGAAGGAAGAGGCACAACCGTCAGAATTTATTTGCCCATTATGTGAAATGAAAATGGCCAATCTTTGTTGCTAAGTTTATTTTTTCTCAAATAAAAGGAGGTTCAACATGTCATCAAAACTAAAAAGACGGTTCGGTATGGTTACTTTTTGCTTTTTCATCCTGGCGGTTCTTATGGGTATTGGGGCCTGGGATGCTTTCGCTAAAGATAAGATTGTCATCGGTGGGACGGTGGCCCAGTCCGGACGATTTGCCTCGGATGTGAAACCTTGGCCGGAGCTCATGCGCGCATGGGCGGATATGGTGAATGAAAATGGCGGCATTATGGTCAAAAGCCTGAACAAAAAGCTGCCGGTGGAGTTCGTGATTTATGATGACAAAAGCGATCCTTCAACGGTTGTCAAATTTTATCAACGGCTCATTACCGTGGATAAAGCAGACATTCTGATCGGACCCTATACCAGTCCCCTGACATTTCCGGCCACTGCGGTGGCCAACAAATACGGGGTTCCCATGGTCTGCGCGGAAGCCACCGCTTCGGCCATTTACAAACGGGGATTCAAATGGATTGTCGGTGTGGATCAGCCCGCACCTCTCTGGTCTCTCAATTATTTTGATCTGATTCAAAATCGGACCGA
>JAJDOH010000234.1 GCA_022340265.1 Deltaproteobacteria bacterium
CGTTCACAAGGCCGTAGCCGAAAGTGTGGGACTGCCTTACAAACCGATCTAAACGAAACAAGGGGACGCCCTTTATATATTTACATTTTGATGCAAAATGTAAATATATAAAGGGCGTCCCCTATTCCACTCAACAACAACCCGGACTGTCTGAGGCAACTGTTGTTCCACCGTTTTCCGTCTCGATGACGCAGCAGCATGATGAGCCATCCCGGCCCAGGGCCGAATTGATAACAGCTGCGGCACATCCCACGCCCGCCTTAACGGTAATGGCCTCCGTAGGGCAGTTACGAGCACAGGCGCCGCACTCCATGCAGCGATCCCTGTTTTCAATGCCGGCGGAACCGTTATCCATGGTCAGGACCTCTTGAGGACAGACCATGAGGCACATGCCGCACCCGACACATTTTTCCTGATCAAGGGCCAGTGTGACCACATTCCTGAGATAAGCAAATTTTTCCATTCCACAAACTCCTCAAGCAGCAATGAGCGAAAGAACCCACAAGAGCACACCGATGCCACCCCCCACAATTTCCAGAGGAACCGCCCACTCCATCTCTTTTCTGACCCCCGAAAGCGAGGTATAGGTGGACGCACCCGTAAAATTCATTGCCAGAAATGCCGAGATAGACGGAATCAGAAAAAACCATGCGAAAATTTCCGCCCGGGCAGCCCACGTCTCAAAATTACCCGGCCAGGAAACTGAGACCAGGATGGCCGATATGATCCCCATGATCAGCCCTTTAAAGGAAAAAGCACGCCCGGGCAGCCAGGGGAGCAGAATCGGCGTCAGAACCGCGCCGGAAAAAATACCACAACTATAGGCGACCACGGCAAACAGGCCGTAACGCAGAGTGCTTTTCCAGAATCCATCAACCCCGGCAAAACCTCCTGCGAAGAAGAGACAGGGGAGTACCATAAGACTCCATTTGAGCGTCCCCACCAATTCAACCGGCACCAGGACCGCTCTTTCGATTATTGAAAAGCTCTTCTTTCGCATGGCCGGTGTGGCCCTGCGCCCCTCATCCAGAAAACGCGGTAGATCGGCCGACAAAATAGGCCCGTAGATAACCTTAAACCCTGACTGCTTTTTTACAAGGTGAGCCGCCACGCCCGGACCCGACAACTGGGGCAGTATCAACTCACGGTGGCTCACAATCTGAGCCAGACCGCTTGCGGCAATGCGCCGGACCAGTTCTTCCGTCCCGAAGGTTCCTTTCCCCGCTGCGCACCATACGTTGATGCCGTTGGTGTCCAGAACCAGAATCCAAGCATCTCTGCCAGTAAGGGATTCACGAAGTCGGTCAAAGCTCATTTTATAATTGGCGGTAACAAACACCACCGTCTTTTCATCGGGCTTTCCAAGGGCGTAAAGGCCGGGATCGACCGTGTAATCCATCCGTTTCACGCCCCAGCGGGCCTTGAAAGTGCCCCAACGATCAATCCAGTCAAGCTGCGAGGAAATCACCGGGACCTTTTCCAATTTGGTCTCGACAGATCCTTTCACGAATGGCTGGTCCAGTCTGGGCCGGCTCAACTGAGCCGTTTTGCCGCTGGGTCAGCAGGCCTTTGCGGACGGTTGCCCGATTTTCGGGTCGATTGTTTTTAAAGTTTCAAGATTTTCCAATGTAATCCTTCGCCTGATTCATGTGTTATAAGGCCTTTTTCGCTACGTCCTCACATGCTGTTTAAATCTGTAAATGACTACTTATATCATATTGCTTTTATGAATGAAATACCGGTCTTCTCGTAAGTGAGTTTCCCATTCACTTTCCTCACAACGATATTACGCCGCCAGCGGTCGTTATCCTCCACAGGATAGTCGGTTCTGTAATGGGACCCTCGGCTTTCTTCCCGTGACAGTGCCGCCCGGCACACCACTTCAGAAATCTGAAACATGTTTTCAAGCTCAAGGCAGCGGATGAGATCGGACGTATCATCTATCCTGGCCGTTGCGACCCCGGATCGAAGTTCACGGATCTTATCAAGGGCTTCATCGAGACTTTCCCGGTCACGCAAAATACCGGCCTTGAGCCACATCACTTCTTTGAGCGACCGGCAGAGATTTTTCGGGCGCCGGCCATTGCTGCCAAAAAAGGATTCCAATCGGGCTTTTTCGTGCCGAATCAATTCTTCGGGCGCGTCTGTATAACCCAGTTCTTTGGCGCTGGCAGCGGCCTTCTTCCCGGCAACCCCGCCAAAGGTAAAAATTTCGCACAACGCATTGCCTCCCAGCCGGTTGGCACCGTGAATCCCCGCAGTCACCTCACCTGCTGCAAAAAGACCTGAAAGAGGTGTTTCTGCGCTTTTGTTGATCACGATACCACCCATGCAGAAATGGGTCGTGGGAGCCACAATCAATGTTTTCTGATCGACCTTCCAGCTGGATGGCAGCAAAGAAGCCATTGAAGGCAATCTCTCTTCGGCAATGGGGCTGAGATCCATGACAACCCCGCCACCCACGTCCCTGCCTGCCAGAAGCTCCCGCATGATCGCCTGGGACAGTCGGTCCCGTGTCAGCCGCATGGGATCCGTTAGGCCGTGCTTTTTGGCAATGTCCTCATCTGCTCTGTTTCTAAGGATAGCGCCTTCTGCCATAACGAGAACTTCCGAAAGTATAAGCCGGTTCCCCAGTCTGCCTGTAGCCGTGGGATAGAATTGCACAAACTCCATATCCTTGAGGGGCAGACCCAGTTCAAGGGCCAGGGCCTGACCGTCCCCGGTGATTCCGGCGGCGTTGTTCGTGTGCAAGTAAACCTGTCCGAAACCCCCGGTGGTCAATATTACGGAATTGGCTTCAAAAACCATGAATAACCCGTCATGGGAAACCCCTGAAGCTGCGGCAACGCGGCCTTCTTTAGAAAAAAGCCGGCTAATGAATACCCGATCGACAAACCGTACACCGATCTTCTCCGCATACTGCTTTAGCGGCACGGTCAAATCACTTCCCGTTCGGCGCTGTCCTCGAATTTGCCGAGGAAAGCGGTGGCCGGCAATTTGTTCGGTTACGAAACGACCCCTGTTCTTTGCAAAAACCACTCCACATTTTTCGAGAAAAAGGATCTCATCTTTAGCCGCTTCCGTCATAACGGACACCAGTTCAAAGTCATTTAACAACCGACCGCCTTGAACCGTATCTTCCAGGTGAACTCTGCCTCCATCCCTGGAATCGCCCCACCCGGAAGCGGAAATAACCGCTTTGGCAATATAGGTGTTATTGGCGTATCCAACCCTGCTTTTTGAAACCAGAATTACATCAGCACCGGCGTGCCTCGCTTCAATGGCTGCCCGCAAACCGGCTCCACCGCCGCCGATAACCAGCACATCACAACGCATCTTTTCGGTTTCATTTAAGTCCATCAATTCCTCGCCATTTTGATATCTTTATCAATCTGAAAATCTAGGGTATCAATTGCTTGAAAAAGAGGCAAACCAAAAAAAGATTTCGCTCATTCAGATTGCTACCTGTTGATCATTGGAGTAAGAATGGAGGAATGATAAACTTAGAAAAATATTTAAATACGCCAATGGCCCAAAGATTAAAATGCTACCTCGTGGTCCCCGTAAGTAGTGGGGAAAAACTTCCCGAATTAACTTTCTGCGCCAGGAAACTGCTGAATGCGGCCGTCAGACAGGCGGAAGGGTTCGTCCGAGTGCCTGTTTTGCCCATCGGTATATTCAGGCCTCATGGAGGGTGCATTCATCTGTATACGAAAAATCATTTGGATACGGGCTTTTTTTTTAAACGCGGAACGCATCTTTTCATCAACGCGGGTCTTCTGGTATCGGATACGCCTCCCATTGAAAAACTGGTCAAAAATGCCGAACAGGGCCACTGGGCCTGGTCCGGTAACATTGGCAGTCATTCCGTTCATGCCATGGCATTTTCCGTTCAGGGGTTCTTCAGAAAAAGCAGCATTATTCCGAACGTTGAAGAACTTCGAAAAGCGCTGTTAAGGCTGACCGATTGCTGGCACGGAAGGCCTGTTTTGAATAACTTCAATGGTTTCGACGATGTCCCAAACAACTACCTCCCACCCAATACCGCCGGCATAGACCATTCACCGGCAATGGCGGAACATGGCGGAGCCAAACGCCGCCCCACCGCTTTTGACCCTCGCTTCCTCAACACGGCCTTTATGGAAGTAATTTCAAAACCGGTCGATTGCTTTACCACCGGTCAAGATACCGGTTCCATGATCCACTCGCTTTTGAAACAAAGAGACCAATCCGTCGTACCCTGGATCTTTAATGCACTGGTCAATGAAATCGAATACCACCTGGGATCAACCGTTCCAGAGTCCTTTCCACCTGAAATCCACCTTTCCTGCACCGGCATATGTAACATCAACTGCGGGTTCTGCAATTATAATAACAGCATCGCCAGACAGAATTACGTTCAACCTGAAAAGATTCAAGAAATGGGCTATCTTCGG
>JAJDOH010000256.1 GCA_022340265.1 Deltaproteobacteria bacterium
CGCTTCCACATCGGTCATCGCCTTTACGGTGGCCGTTCGTTTCTCCCCCAGAAGAAAGGACATTTCCCCGAAAACAGCCCCTTCCTTGATGATCTCGGCAATCTTTTTGGTTCCCTTGAGAATATCCAGTCTGCCGGACACCAGAACATAGATATCCTGGGTATCATCCCCTTCAAAAAACAGTGTCTCACCCGTTTGGTAGGAAACCAGGTATTTCTTCATTTCGGGATTGTTAATGACGTTGCTCAGCATGGCATATTTACCAACATCTTAACCCAATATATTTTGATGGAGCCCAAGTGTATCCGCAAAGGAAATTTTCGTCAAGCGCTTGCATGCTTCAGTTTTCACCGGGCACCGGCCCGTTCCAACCTTTCTGCGGCAACCGTGACAGTCACCTCACCGTTCCGCTTTCTGTCGCAAGATCTTGAAAAATACGATGGAAAGAATTTTAAGACATGCATTAAGGAAAAGCGCCGTTTTTGAGGTGCTGGTAAGGAACGTCAGCCCACACTTTGCTGTAAAGAAAGCGCAATATTCCATGGGACAGGCTGGAGCGGAGATGTGTTGAAACACCGTTTTGCGTCATGACCTGACTGGGGGTCTGCTTCATTATTTCGTTCAAACCGGTGATTGAAGGTTGAACAGTGGAAAGCTTATTCAGCCAAAATACTGTGGAAGCGAAACCAGTACGGTCGTCAGGCCTTCTTCCGATTGAATCTCCATTTTTCCATTCAGCATACGCAAAATCCGACGTGTGATATAAAGACCCCGTCCTTCCCCACTCCCTTCAATATACTTCATCTTTTCCTGCTGCGACATAGCGCCGCTGTTTTTAATCTCGGCACAGGCCCATTTCCCTTTGGAGAAAGTTCGAACGGCCAGAATCCCCCCTTTCAGAGGAATTGCTTTGGTGGCATTATTCAAAAGGTTGTCAAACACCCTTTCCAGCTGGACGCTGTGGCACTTGACCATCAAATCCCAGTCGTAAGGCCCCTGTTTCAGCTCCACACCCTGTCGGAGCATCTCTTTAATCGCCTCTTTGTTGATCTCCAACCTGTTTTGTAACGTCATGGAAAAATCCACAATCTGTTCTTCCCCGACGGTATAGACACCCATGGCCAGTTCCTGCAACCGACTGGTCTCCTCCAGAAGAATATCCACATATTTTTGAATCTGTCTTCTGGAGGATTCCAGATCATCTTTTTGAACAAGCGCTTTGAGGCGGCGGGCGAATCCGGCTGTTGCAATGGCCGGATTTTTAAAGTCGTGCAAGGCGTCATCCAGTTGCTCCATTTTTTGCGCTTTCACCAATTCCCGGCCCAGAAAGAGAAACACGCCAATCTCTTCGTCCCCGTACCGCTTCCGATAATCCAGGGCGTCAAAGGTCATGAAATGGGTAATTTCCCCCGCCACCTTCAGCGGAATAAACAGAATCGAATTGATACCGTGATATCTGGCGAACCGTTTGTGGTTTTCAGACATCAAGTTGCTTCGCTGAACATCCACAATCATGATGTAAAACGGCGTGACCTCTTCATAACGGGAGTCGCCGGTGTAATCCCTAAGGTTCAGGAGCACTTCATAAACGGGTTCACTGCTGACGGAGACCGCCTTTCCCAGTGAATGGTAGCTACTGATGGTCGGGTATCCCGCCTCGAGCAGCACTTTGTCCATTGCAGGGCGTACCGAAAACAGGGCGCAGCTCTGAAGATCCACCATGTCCGCCAGATCCGGAACCACTTCGTTAAAAACTTCCGCCAGTTTCACTCCCCCGCGGCTGCCGAGTTTGCGAAAAATGTGCGTTACAATGTTCTCCCGTTTTTCAGCAATTCGATTTAACGTCAGAATTTTCTTGTGAGCGATGACAAAACTGAGGCGTTTGGCCATGGTATTGGCGATTCGGATGTCAAGAGAGTTGAGTTTCCGTTGAATGTCCGCATAGTAGATTTGTATGACACCCAGCGTATCCCGCTCTCTGGGAAAAAACCGCGGGATCTCAAACGGTATTGCCATCAGAGAATGGAGGCCTTCCTTAAAAACCGTCCGTTTATTATGATATAAGTCATCTTTCAGCAGATCCGGGGCAAAGTAGGCCTGCCGGGTCCTCAAAACCTCCCCGGCAATGCTATCCCCCAAGGGAATGGCCGACTCCCGTGTCTCCTCTCTGGACGGATACGATCCATAGGAAAGCATCTGTTCGGTTTTGGGATCATATATTCTTACGGAAGCGGATGTGGCTCCCAGAAAAGAGACCATGTGATAGGTGGCTTTTTCAAGGATTTCCTTCTCGGAAAGATCCGGATCAATATCAACGATCTCGTCAACCTTTTGGGCCAACCGTCCCAGAAAATTCGAGAGAAGATGTTCTTCAATCCATGCGATGAAATGGATCCAGAATTCCTTATTCTCAGGAAAACTGTCCGCCCAGGGCTCCCGCCGAATATCCCTGATCAGATTTTCCAAACTTGATAACATGAAAGACACTCTCATTATTTTCTATAATAAAACGAATCGACGCAAAAAAGTACCAAATACCTACCAACAAGTCAAGCGTGCACGAACCATTCCGTGCCGTTGGATTCCCATTTGAAGCCCATGCCCTTGACCCCCATGTTTGCCTGTGGTAAATCTGGATCCAAACGCGGGCGCCACCGAAAACGCCCTAACCCCATTGTAATTCCAGGGCACGCCCATGAATATCAGAAGAGCTTTTGAAGTACTGGAAATCGGCGCTGATGCCACACAGGATGAAGCAAGGCAGGCTTACAAGGATCTTGTGGCGGTCTGGCACCCTGATCGTTTTTCCCACAATCCACGCCTCAGAAATAAGGCTGAGGAAAAATTGAAGGAAGCCAATCTCGCTTTTGAAACGGTAAAACATTTTTTTTCCACCAGGCAAAGGGAAACAGCCGGTAAAACGGCGGCTCACGAAACATCGGATAATTCCCATGAGCAGTCTACTTCAAGCGGTACCAAGACAGAACTGGCCGCGGAATTAGGAACCAGCGCAGTCCTGACACTCTGGTCTTTCCTTTCCAGGAAAATAAATCGTATGCTCTCTGATGATGTTAAGGGAAAAAAGGGATGAAAATAGGGCGCCACCATGAAAAAAAGACCGAATGGGTGAATAAGGATTTGAGATTGAAAGCCTCAGGTGATAAGATGGATAAAAAAATGTCGACCTGAAGGGGAACATCATGGACAAACGCCATAAAACTGCAGTTATTGCGCTGATCACCGTACTTGTGCTTCTTTTCGGTCAGGGAAGCACCCTCCTGGCACAGGAAAATGTAAAAAAACTGGACGACAAGGGCGGCTACATGGTTGCAGATCTCGTCGTCATGCGACCTCTTGGCATTGTCGCCACCGCCGCGGGGGCCGTTGCATACGTTCTCTCCCTTCCCTTTTCCCTTGCAGGCGGGAACGAACCGGAGGCGAGGCAGAAACTTATGGGAGACCCGGCGAGTTATACTTTCACAAGGCCCCTTGGAGATTTCTAAGCGTCTCGGCGGAAAAATCGCCCCCGCCTTCACCCTGATGATGATCCATCTTCGGCGTTCTCAATCGCGCGGATTCGTCTGCTCAGGGTCTGTATCAGCTCAATGGCAACGGAAGGGTATTTTTTGATTTCATCAAAGTATCTCGGTGTTATCCATAATGTCGATTCATTCCCTGCGGCCACAGCAATCCAAATTCATGGACGCTGATTGGGTGCGAAACCTGTGAGAGCGGCGTCTCGCCACGATTTTTCGCGGCTGGAAGCCGCTCCTACAAAGATCAATCATCTCAAAATGAGAATTGCTGCTGTGGCCATGCTCTTAAAAATAAGGTTTTTCGCGGGACGATTATGTTTATTCCCGCGCCTCTATTCTACCCCTCAAAGAAGGTATTCCGGATTCACATTCTGTAAGGCGTGAAAAATATTCCCTTTGATTTTCCTGTTTTTTCGATAAAAACCATTCAACATGTTCTTGATGTCTTCCCGTTTGGTCGCCCCGGCACTGGGACAATTGAGCCGGATTTTTGGAAAATCCATTTTTTCTGCATAACGTCTGATCAGATCCTCATCCAAAAGATACAGGGGCCTGATGAGCACCAGTTTGCCGCCGAAAAGTTCCTGCACCGGCAACATGGTGCTGATGGAGGCCCCATAGAAGATATTCAAGAAAAGGGTTTCGATGATGTCGTCTTTGTGATGCCCCAGAGCGATCCGGTTGCATCCAAGGGCATCCGCCATTTCGAACAGCAGTTTTCTTCTCATTCGAGAACAAAGGAAACATGGATTTTCCCAATTCTCCGCACCATGGGCGCGTGGACCGATATCGCTTTCAATGATTTTGTAATCGAAACCGTTTGACGTGAAAAAGGACTCAATTAAAGCGGTTGCGTTTCCACCAAATCCTGGATCCACGTGGACGGCGGTAATTTGGTAGCTGATGGGAATCCGTTTCAGACGCTCACGCAAAATCCACAACAGCGCGAGACTGTCCTTTCCGCCGGATATGGCAACCAGGACATGATCGCCGTGTCGAATCATATTTTGCTGGGATATGGCTTTTCCTGAGAGCCGTTTGATCTCCTTTGTGACAAACCCCAATCTTTCCCGGTCCTCCCTGTCAGCCGATCCCATCCATTGCTGAGCCAATGGCTGACAGCCAGCCATTTCGACTAATAGTAGGAAGATCTCCTTTTACGTTGTTGCCTTCCCATGATAAGCCCGAAGATAAGCCCCACCAGGAGCACCACCGCTCCGCTCAAAAACCACCGATTTCGCTGAGAAGACTTCAACACCATGTTTTCTTTCTGCACCGTCTCAAGGGTTGTTTGCGCTTCCTGCAAAGCATTCAATGTCTTTTCGTGACTTTCCTGAAGCTCCAGAATCGAACCGGAAGCTGCCTTCAGTGATTCATACTTTGTTTTAATGGTATTGAGTTCACTTACGGCCTTTGTCAGTTGTTCACTCATCAACTCCTTTTGACCGGAGGACGCTGACCATTCCTTTTCGATGTTTTCGGCCCTCTGTTTGAGACGCGCATTTTCCTTTTTCAGGCCCTGCACCTGAAACTTCCACGGAACATCGCTGGTCAGAAAGCTGCTGACAACCCATCCTTCGTAATCACGGGAATCGCTGTCCTTAACGCGAACATGACACCAACCGGACTCTGTTTTAAGAATGTCCACAGGGGTATCCTGGGTGAGCATGGTAATAATCTTATCTCTTGTGCTGGGTCCCCCCCGCAGGGTTATTTTGGATGTGTTGGTCACATATGCTTTTTCGGCACAGCAGGTATAGGCTGAAAAAAACACCCACAACCCCGTTAACATGAAAACTGTAATTTTCTTCATCTGGCTTTTGCCTCTCTAAACTTTTGGTTGAAAGCGGAAACGAGCTTTAGACCTGATCCGTTTTCTCTTTTTCCTTCCTGATAACCCGAATATCCGTTATCAAGGTTCCCGGATACTGGCCTGTCTCATCCTTTTCCAGATATTTGACCATATCCCAAATGGTATTCAGCGCCATGGAAACACCAACCAGTGCTTCCATCTCGACACCCGTTCGCGCGCGGCACCGCACTTGGCACCGGGCCTCAATCTCCTCCTCAGACAGTTCAAAGGTCACCCCGACCATATCCAGGGGTATCTGGTGACAGTGAGGAATCAACAAGTGGGTTTGTTTCGCCGCGTTCATGGCCGCCACTTCCGCCACGGGCAACGGATTCCCCTTTCGGATTTCCCCATCACGCACCTTTTGAAGGGTCTGCTTTGAAAGCCTTATTTTTCCCGCGGCCGATGCCTGTCGTTTGACCACGGGCTTATCACCCACATCAATCATACCCATATAGATACCCCCGCTTCAAAACTCTTCCTTTTTAAGGGACCCTTCCTTTTTGATACGCGCCACTGTCTTGATGAGCGCCGGAAAGACGTGATCCCGAATATCGCCGCCCACCACCACGGCCATAATTTCATCACCCACTTGCAGCTCCCCGTCACAAGTATCAACCAAAACTTCAATGATACCTGACATCTCTTTGGCATCCTTAATAATTTTTCCAATCGCATCGGGATCAAAATGGACAGTGATGCCTTTTACCGGGTCTCCCTTCAGAGATGTCTCCCGCACCAGGCCCAGGTGAGAGGCAATCATCCCCATTTTTGAACTTTCGGAATGCCCTTTCATTGTTTTAATCATCTGCTCGATATTCATTGGCTCCTCCATGAGCAAAACTTCTGGATACGCAACACCACATCAGGACGGTTTATTGCCCGTAATGCTTTTCGTGCCACTGGATTCATCACCCTCATCCAATGAAAAAAGTTTCCGTGTGGTGTCCAGATAGTCATTCAGCGTAGACCTGCCTGCCTTTCCTTTCAAGAACAAAATGGGGTCATTGAGCATTTTTTCAACAATGGACCGTACCAATACCTCAACACCCTTCTGATGCTGAGGGGTGAGTTGTTCCAACACCGAACGGCTCTTTCCAAATTCATTCAGGATAATCGCCTCCGCCTTCTCTCTTAACGAAACGATGGTGGGAACTACGGCCAGGGTTTTCAACCATTTTTCAAACTTCACCACCTCTTCGTTGACAATACGCTGCGCTTTCACCGCTTCTTCCAGACGCTGTGCCTTATTGATCTCAATGACCCCATTGAGATCATCAATGTCATATAGATAGACGTTATTCAGCTTATTGACTTTCGGTTCCACATCCCGAGGCACCGCAATGTCGATCAGGAAGAGCGGACGATTCCGTCTTTTCCGGAGCGCTTTCTTGATCATTGCGTGGGTCAAAATATACGCCTTGGAGGCGGTTGAAGTCAAAACGATGTCCGCCTTCAAAAGCTGATCTTCCATCTCATCAAATGAGACCGGACTTGCCCGGAACCGCTCCGCCACTTCCACGGCCCGCTCAAATGTCCGGTTAAGCACGGTCATGGCACTGACGCCGTTGGTCAACAGATGACGGGCTGCCAGCTCCGCCATTTCGCCGGCACCAATGAGCAACACCCGTTTCCCTTCCAGTTCGTGGAATATTTTCCGTGCCAGTTCAACCGCCGCGTAACTGATGGAAACGGCGGCTCCGCAGATATCCGTTTCGGAGCGCACCCGTTTGGCCACATGAAACGCCTTGTGCATCAACCGGTTCAAAATCACACCCGACATCTTTGTCCGGGTGGATTGCAGATAGGCGTCTTTGATCTGCCCCAGGATCTGGGGCTCACCAATAACCATGGAATCGAGACTGGAAGCCACGTTGAAGATGTGCGTCACCGCATCCATGTTTTCGTAGGTGTAAAGACATGCGGAAAAATCATTCACGGGAATGCTGCCGAGTTTGCTCAACAGGGAAACAACAGCCTTTTTAGCTTCCTGGACCTCTTCCGCAACAATCAGTGTCTCCACGCGGTTACAGGTGGACAGGAAAAAACCCTCCCGGACCACATCCAGGTTCCTCATGAGCCCCAGCGCCTTATGCACATTCTGGGATTCCACGGCAAGGCATTCCCTCAACTCCACAGGCGCTGTTTCGTGGTTCATTCCGATGTTGATGAGCTTCGGCATGGTTTCTCAGCGTCCCCCCATATTGCCGAAACTGTGATATCCACCCATGAGGAGGCTGACACCCAGAAACGTAAAAATCAATATGGAAAAGCAGACGATGGACATGATCGCCGCTTTACGGCCCTGCCATCCCACCGCCAGCCGTTCATGAATCAGTGCCGCATACAAAAGCCAGCATATGAGAGACCATACCTCCTTGGGATCCCACTGCCAATAGATGCCCAGTGCAAAATGAGCGTAGATGGAACCTACAATCATGCCCAGGGTCAGAAAGGGGAAACCATACAAGATGGCATAGTAATTGATGTTGTCCAGGGTGGCAAGGGACGGCAGCCGGCCATAAAATGTATCGAATCTTTTCCGCTTGATCTGGCGCTCCTGAATCAGATACATGATGGCGGCCAGACATGAAATGGCAAGCAGTGCATTGCCCACAAACACGGTCCCCACATGGAGCGTGAGCCAGAAACTCTTGAAAATCGGTTTTACCGGCGTTTCCGTCCCCGGCACCGCAGATGAAATGGTCATAAAAAAAGCGGCCAGAGGTGCCACGAAGGACCCCAACACCCGCAGTTTAAAGCGCGATTGAATGACCAGGTAAACCCCGATGATGGACCATGAAAAAAATGAAAGGGCGGATTTTAGATCGAGCACGGGCGCCACGCCCAGCCCATAATAACGAAGCCCCAGAAAAATGGTGTGAAACCCAAAACCCGTTGCAAGAATCCAATAGGAAATCCTGAAGACCCATTTCTGCTGTCTGATAATGAAAACAATAAACCCGGCCGTTGCGATGAGCTGGAAACAAAGGGCCAGTATAAACCAGATGGATGTTATGGTTTGCATACGTTTTTGAGATTTACCTGCTCGGGCAGAATATTCTTAAGACACGTTTCCATCTTATGGGAAAAACCCTCGGAAAAGTCTTTCAAGAGATCCGCATCAACAATTTTCTGAAAAATCCGACTGTTTTCTTCCTGTGAAAAGCCCAGAGACAATACCTCTTTTCGCAAACGGCCCATCATGGCCAAAAATGCTTCATATTCCTGGCCGAACTGCGTTTCAAGACCCTTTCGAATCTTTCGGGCCATCGCGGGGCTTTTTCCCGATGTGGAAATGGCAATCAGCAGATCTCCCCTTCTAAGAATGGAAGGTACGATGAAATCGCAGTCGGGTGGCTGATCGACAGCGTTCACCAAAACACCTTTTTCTCTGGCACGTGTACTGACATGGTGATTCAAGTCTTTGTCATCGGTGGCGGCAATGACCATAAAAGCGCCATTTAAGAATTCATCCTCGAATTCATTCCCCAGGAAGTAAATTTCCTTTTGCTCAACCATTTCCTGCAGTTCGGGGGTCAAAACACGGCCGGCCAAATGAATGACCGCCCCGCATTCCAGGAGGGCCGTCACTTTTCGAAACGCCACGTTGCCGCCCCCCACCACCACCACACTCTTTCCTTCAAGCTCAACAAAAACCGGGTAAAAGCTCATTTATATATACCGATCCACCATATCCGCCATAAATTTTTCCAGACCTTCGGCCCCTTCCCCACTTGTAATGTCGCGAATCAGTTTCCGATTACAATAACACCTGATGCAAGTTCTTTCAAGGATACAGCGGTTTTTTCGAGGTTGCCGGACAATTTCCTAGAGCTTCACCTGCTCTCTGAAGCCGAACCGAATACTGTTGTCGAGATAATAGACAAGGGTGGGTTTGAATTTATACAGCTTGACCCGAAACCGTGAGGTAAAGGCATCCAGATTCAGGGCGATCCCGGATGAAAATAATTCTTTCGTAAATTGAAACTTCCTGAGGTAGTCTCTGATGGCCGCTGCAGATTCCAGACCCATGGAAAGCATCTCGATGCAACCGGTCATCTGAATGCCTCGAATTTCCTGCCAGCCTGCGGCATAACCGTGGATTGCACCGGACGCCTGGCCGCTCTCCAGGGCTTCATTGATGTGCCGTGAAGCGGGATCCGAAAAAAAATAAAAGGCGGATTTCATAAATACATAGTAAACCGGTGCTGCCCAGGCCTCCCCTTCACTGCAGGTGGCAAGGGTCACGGTGTTCTGTTCATCGATCAGGTCCTCGGCCAGTCTTTTGAGCTTTTTCGGATCCGGATCTCCCACTTTCCCCTCAGGCACGACACCCTCCCACCAGAGACCAAAGATCTCCAATCACAATATCCATATTCTTTCAGAGTGAAGAAAAATTGCAAGGAAAAACCGAAGGGGCTTATCCGCGCGGGACAACCGAACATGCCCGATGAAATGCGGAAAAAAGACAGGGAACCAGATGCCGGCCGAGCCAACAGTCTGAGCTTCTAAGCGATCGTGACGGAAGCGCCAAATCAGCGTAAATCTTTCATCTTCTGCGCGTCATCTGATGACTGGGAGTCGTCCTCCCAGATGTGAAGGAAAACGGAGAATGTGGTTCCCGAACCGACTTCACTGCGCACAGTGATCCGCCCCCCCATTTTTTCGATGATGCCATAGCTCACAGAAAGGCCCAGCCCGGTACCGATGCCCACCTCCTTGGTGGTAAAAAAGGGGTCGAAGGCCCTTTCGAGAATGTCCTCAGGAATTCCCACACCGGTGTCGCTCACGTCGATCCTCAACCATCCCGGTTCTTCGCAGCGGGCATCCAGGCGCAACCGACCGCCATCGGGCATGGCTTGAATGGCATTGATCAGGAGGTTCAACACCACTTGTTGAAGGCTCCGGAAGTTACCACGCACCCTGGGCAGGTCTTCTTTGATCCGGTTTTCGCTCTCAACATTCGCCAGTGAACACTCATTTTCCACGAGTTTCAGACTGGACTCCGCCAGTTCAGCCACGACCACGGGCTCAGCGATTGTCTTGTCCCGGCGCGTGAAATCCAGAAGATCTCTTACCGTGGCGCTGGCGCGTTCCACCTGAACAAAAATGTCCTTGAGCATCTCAATGGTTTCGTCGTGGGAAAAACTGTCGAGGTCTTCAATCAGTGTTTCAGTGGTGAGACTGATGTTGTTGAGCGGGTTATTGAGTTCATGGGCGATCCCGGAAGTCAGGGTTCCCACTGCGGCCATCTTTCGAGATTGGAGCAGTTGATCATGCTTTTCCACCAACTCCCGAATCATGCAGTTGATGGCAATGGCCAGGGTGGAAAATTCATCCCGGTATTTCCGAGCCGGGGTGACCGGCCGGAAGTCACCGGCCGCGATCCGTTCGGTGTATGCTACGGCCCTGCCCAGAGGCTGCAATATCTGGCGCGCCAGCTCGGAAGCCAGCCAGACCATAACAATCAGATTGATGATGAGCGAAAACACAGCGGCGGTCATGAACATTTGGGCTCTGGAATGGACCTTCAGGCGGGCCTGGTTCATGAGTTCCGTCGCATAGGTGAGAACCCTGTGACCGGTAATGCGAATCCGGGCCTCGATTCCCACGTCCTGAGCATCCCCGGCTTTCCCGGCGATTCTGCGGTTTTTGCTGATGTCCGTCAGCAGGGAGATGTAATCGGTCAATTCCTTCTGCAACCGCGCGAAGGCGTCAGGCGCGACCAGAGAGCGCATGCCCTGGGACTCGTTCTGAAGGATTTCGGACGCCACGTGGATACTTGCAAGCGCATCAAAAATGTCGGTTTTGGCGTTATAGAGGAAAAAGTTTTTTTCGTGCCTGCGCGCCCGCTCCACGTTTAAAACCAGGTTCCCCGCCCGGTTCACGATTTCATGGTTCGTGTTGAGCCGGGAAATGAAAATCATGGAAGAAATACCCATGGCAAAGGAGAACAGGATCGCAACCGAAAAAGCCAGCGTGATACGGAAACGTATGCTCAGCTTGGGGCCTCTGGAAAGCTCTTTTTCTACCTCAAGAATGGTGTCGACCATGGAAGTGTCCATGGGTGAAGTCACCGGATTGGGGAATGTTTTCATGTTTTTTTGACCCTGTTTTGTCCCTGAATCCCAATGCAGAAATTTGAAAAGACAACCTTTTCCGCCCTATCGCAGAACCAGAACCGACGATTTGGCCGTATCGATGAGCTTGCTCAAGCGCTGACGGGAAAAAATTTTGTCCAAAAAGGATTGTTTGCCCATCCACAGGGCCACCAGGTCCTTTTGTGCCGCCTGCCCCATGAAGGATTCCAGAGAGGACGCGTCCACCAGTTGAATCCAGGCCCTGATGTTGCGTTCGGCATAATAATTGAGCAACTGGCCCATCTTTCGGTCCACCTCGTATTTGAGCCCCTCCGTACCGGTGACGCCCACAAGCCCGAGTTCGGCCTGGTGCAGGGAGACCAACTGGTTAATTAATTCGAGGGATGCCTGGCTCACATGGTCATTGTCCAGACAGCACACGATCATATCCGGCTGCTTTTCCTCTTTAACCGCAAACACGGAGCAAGGGGCAGTATTGACCACGCTGCGCACCGCATCCGGCTCGTTGTCCCAGGCGCATCCCTCACCCTTTCCGCATCCCAGAACAATGAGATCACTTTCCATTTGCCCGGCCTGAGCGATAATCGCCTTTGAGGGATTTCCCGTTCGGATGCAGAGATTGAGTTGCTTTTTCCCGGGCGGTCCCTCATAGGCAAGGTCCCAGGGGCCGTTCTTACGCCCGGCCCAGGAAATCCTTCCCACACCGGCGGCGTAGGGCGATTCAGTTTCTTTCACCACTTCCAGAAAATCGAGACGAAACTGTTCCATGATTGCCTCGAAATCGGGGGGCGGCCCGCCGTCCGCATCGGAGGGGGATCGCGATTGCTTCGGCGTCACACCCAGAAGTGTGACGTCCGCCCACGTGTTCCTGGCCAGCCTGGCCACTTCGCGGACCACATGAATGCCATAAGGATTGCCACTGAGGGCCACAAGAATTCTCATAACTGCCTCCCGAATATCACAAAATCATTCATTACCAAAGGAAATCTAGCTCCAGCAGATCAAAACGGGCGACAACACCCGTCCCAGAAGTTCCACCACGGGACTCCTCCGTTTCGGATTCCGTTCCACAGCGGAAGCAACCAGGGTGTACTCCCGCAATTGTTTAGCGATCCCTTCGGGACCCTCCGTTATCTCGCGGCAGGCGCCCAGCCGCCAGCCGCTGGACGTAACTATCTTTCCAACCTCCGACAGTGATGCCTCCGCATCGTTTTCCTCCCGTTGGGCCTGTCTTCCGGCGCCGCCGAACCGGCAGTACAGCACATCAAGCTCGGAGACCGGTTTGTTCAAAATGTGAAAAAACGATTGAATAAGGGACTGCCACTTGACGTTATCACCGATAATCAGAGCCGTTTTTTCCGGTTTGACCAGGTTTTTCACCAACAGGACCGCCGGACACGGCATGTGGCGATAAAGGCGCGAACTGACCAGGGAGTGGAAATCGGAAAGGTCGAAGGTGGGGAGCGCACTCTCCATAAAGAGGTCATAGGGCCCCCTTCTCAGTTCGTTGAGCAATTTCTCCTGGCGATCGCCCAGAAGAATCTTAGGGGCGAAAAACCGGGGACGCACTGCGTTTTCCAGTTCCAGGAAGTTCTGTATTTCCTCGCGGTCCGTATTCATGAGCGCATTTTCCCAGGTTTTGCGCACCCAGCCCGTACCGGGTTCCGGCCCCTTGCTGTCGGGGACGACCACATGAACGCTTTGCAGGCTCATTTCGATCAGGTCGGATAGAATCTCCGCATACCGGATGGCAATGCTCGATCCCAGGTCCAGTTCTAGGGGTAACAGTACGTTTATCATATCAACCTACCTTTCTTCTTTCGAGGAGCCGGTCTCGAGCGGCCGTGATTCCGTTTCAGCGGTCCGCTGCCGTATCTTTACTTCGGCCTTTTTGATGACATCCAGGATCTCCCCGATTTTGAACGGTTTCGACAGAAAATCGAAAACGCCCCGACGGAAGGACTCCTTGGCGGTTTCCATGGTGGCAAATCCCGTGATCACGATGACTTCGGTTTCGGGGGAAGATGCCTTCACTTCGCTCAGAAACTGAATCCCGTCAAGCCCTTTCATTTTCAGATCCGTGATCACAATGTCGAAGCGGGCTTTTTTAAAGCGTTGAAGGGCCTCCTCGCTTTGAAAAAAAATTTCCACTTCGTATCCCTTTTTTTCAAAGGCGGGCTGCAAACGCTTGCAGACAATGGGTTCGTCATCCAGTATCAGGATGCGCAGGGGTCTTTGTTCATCCATAATAAGGCACTCCTTTGTTCTTTAGGTTAGGTTCGATTGCATCAAATTCTTAAACTGATCCACATACATGCTGATATGGGTTTCACTGCCCATCTGCACGTCCAATTGCCGCGAGTACGCCACCAGTACTCCCAAAAGATAAAGCTTGCTTTTCATGACATTTTCCGTCAGTTTTTTCAAACGGGCCACCACAAGGTCCCCCCGGACCTCAACCCGAAAATCGCCGTTGGCCAGGACATTGGCCAGAAACCGTGCTCTTCTCGAAAGCCTCGTGGCGTCCGTGACACCCCCCATGAATCGAAAATAGGCATAGTTGCTGTTCTGGTTCGGACCGATGTATGCATCTATCATGTTGAAGTGATACCCCAGCCGAAGGCTGATATTTGCGTAATTTCGTGATATCACTGCCAGGTTCTGTCCCACATTTTTGGGGCTGGACAGACCCGAAGCGAAGGTGCGGGTGAGACTGGACATGAAACTGCCGAAATCCACATCCGCAGGGTCGGTGTTCCATGCGCCGGACCTGGACAAACCGCTGACAAAGGCGCCCATGGGCACGGATGTGATTTCCTCCGGCTCGATGGCCGGTGATTTTCTGTCCGGCACAAGCCCCTCCCCGATGTCGATGAGCACCAGATCCAACGGCACGGAAAGTTTTAGTTTACCCGACACGGATTTGGGATCATAGCCATGGGAGCTCTGAAGATTGATGAGTTCTTCCACGGCCTTTTCATGGACAAAGCGGACAATATCATGAAGGGTCTTTGCCCCCTGGGGGGAAAAGCGCCTGGCACCTGGATCAAAAAGATTTAATGGGGCGATTTTTTTCAAAATACGCCGCAACAGACGGTACTCGTAGCTCTCCTCAATGTGCTCCTCCCCCAAATGGTACACATGAAGCTCTTTGACAATCCCTTCGTAAACCTTCTTGTCCTCGGCATCCACGGTAATTTCCTGGCCGTGTGTCAGTCGTCTGGTCGCCACCTGGGTGCCCACGATGGCGGGCACACGAAATTCCCGGGCGATGGTGGCCAGATGTCCGGTGGGAGATCCCACATCGGTCAGGAGAGCACTTGCCCGCCGGATCACCTGCGCGAACCTGGGTGAACTGTGCTGTGCCACCAGCACTGCGCCGGATGGGAATTGTTCCAGGTCCTCGTTTTGCTTCACCAGGTATGCTTTTCCCGAACCGACGCCGCGCTGGGCGACAACACCCCGGTTCTGAAAAACGACCTTGTACCTAGCCAGGAGCGATGGCAGATCGCGGGCAATGAACGAACGGTTCTTCCTGAATTTGAGGGGACGGGTTTGCAGAATGTAGAGGGTACCCTTCCGGTCGAAGGCGTATTCGATGTCCTGGGGCTTTTTGAAATGCCGCTCGATGGAAATCCCGGCTTCCGCCAGCAGATGCAACTGCCCTTCGGTCAGACACGCTCCCCTGCAGCCTTTTTCCTCCTTTACGGCAATATGGTGGGTACCACCTCCGGACTTCAAGGCGAGCATGAACGGCTGGGGGGCCACCTGCGACGAAAGAATGGCATGGGGTGGATTGCGGTCCACTAGGTGCCGGTCCCCGGATATTTCGCCGGACACCACCGGAGCCCCCAGACCCCTGACCGAGGTAATGACCATGCGTTCACTTTCCGGAGACAGGGTATCCATGGTATAGAGGACGCCGCTGGCGACGGCATCCACCATGACCTGGCAACCGACTGCCATCACCACCTCGTTCTCCAGAAACCCCTTATCCTTGCGATATTCCATGGCGGCAGGCACGTAGAGGCTGGCCAGCACGCGCTTATAGGCGTCCAGCAGATCGCCGCGGGAAACATTCAACAAAGAGAGGTGAAGACCGGCGAAGCTGTGCTCTCCATCTTCCTCCACCGCGCTGCTGCGCACTGCGAAAAAAGGGTTTTTGATGGGACCCGATCGTTCCAGCCGGTTCGCCGCTTTTGCTATTTCACTCCGAACATCCCGAGGCACATTCCCCGCCAAAATCATGGCGCGAATCTGCCCTGACACCGACTTCAGGGACATTTCCGCCCTTTCCCATTGGGCGATAACGGCGCTGACCTTACCCCACAGGTGGTTACGGTCCATGAACGCACCGAAAGCCCGGGTGCTCACAGCGAAACCCTCGGGCACAAAAAGGCCCACGGCGTTGGCGACTTCCGCCAGGTTGGCGTTCTTCGCACCCACAACATCCTCAAAATCCCGGCTCGTCATGGTGTAGGGCATGACGTAGTCGGATCGCGGGATCACCAGTTTTCCTGACAGCTCTTCTTCAATCTCATGATTGATTCGGTTAAAGGCATCGTAAAGGGTGATGTATCTCTTGGGCGCAAGAATGTTCAGGTTGCCGATGATCCGGTTCACGGTATCGGACAACTCGCGGCAACCGGTCTCAATATAACGGCGATCAAAGACGTAGTCTCCGCTTAAAACGTCTCCCAGGGCCGCCATCATTTCCAGGGCCTGGTTGTTGAGCTCCAGGATTTTCTGAAAAGCGTCGAAGGCCATGGCGAAGGAGCGCCTTCCGGCACTCGTTCCGTTCACGGTGAGATCCTTCTCCCTGCGGCTGAAAAGCCCTTTTGCCCCGAAAAATTTCTTCATTTCCATCATCTCGGAAAATACATCCCGCCTATTTCATACCCCTTAAGGTTACCGCTCTGGAAGTTCAGTGTGCACCCTTTCCGCCTTTGAAGACCAGGCCCATGAACAGACCCGCCATCAGGGCCACCAGGCAAGCCATGACGCCGTAAAGGGTCCCATGATTCAACGCGAGCCGAGTCATGAATTTGGTAAAACCTGCGCGCCTGATTTTGAGTTGTTTGGTATCTTTTTTCAGCAACTTTCCGTCCTTGATAACGATGGCCGTTACTTCGTAGGTTCCCTGGTGCATCCGAGGGGGAATGAACATCCTGCAGGAAAATGTCCGAACAGCGCCCTCCTCCTTGCCATAGGTCAAAGCCTCTTTATGGATGGCGTAGAGTCCTTCTTTTTGTTTCAGCTTGAGGAATTCGTCAAAATCCAAATCCGCTTTTCCATTGGAGGATTTGATGGCAATCTGTTTTCGCAGGCTTTCAAACCCTACGCCAAAATCGCGCCAGTGAGCGTTGCCGGATGCCTCCGGGGAGTCGGTTTCAGACAGGTAGAGCATATATACGGTTGGCGCACCGTGCAGTGTGACCTCGCCCGTATTCATCCACAATAAACCGAATGCTTTGCCTTTTTCGGAAAGAACGGTGTCCTCCCGGTCTCCCGTCACTATTACAATCACCTGCGCATCACTTGGGATTTCACCGGTTGCAACAACCTCGGCACCGTTATACATGGCACCGATGGAAACCAGATTGGGTTCAATTTGGACCGAGACAGGGGGTTCCGCCATGCCCGCCGTGGTGAGCGCAATGAGAATCAGCGAGACCCACGTGATGGTTAAAAAGATTCTTTTCAGCATGCTAGTGTCCTCCCTTATAGCTTAACATGATTCCGGGGGGGAGCAGAAGATCAAAAAGCATCTTCACCATAACCAGGAGCACGAGTGTGGCCAACAGGATTTTCAACTGATCGCCCGCTATCTTCCGGCTGATCTTCGCGCCGATCTGAGCGCCGAGGGTCGAACCTGCCAGGAGTATCACCGCCAGCACGAAATCGACCGTGTGATTGGTGGAAGCCTGCATGATGGTGACCCCCATGCAGGTGAATAGAATTTGAAAAAGTGTGGTACCCACCACCACATGCATGGGCATCCTGAGCAGATAGACCATGACCGGCACCATGATGAACCCCCCGCCAACCCCCATGATGGCCGAAAGAATGCCCACCAGGGTTCCCAGGATCAGCGGAAGGAAGAGAGACACTTCGATTCCGGACTTTACAAAGGTGGTCTGGTAGGGGAGCTTTTTAATGAGACGGGCGTACCCGCTTTCCTTCTTATTAGTGGGCGTATGAACGACCTGCCGCTTTCTGAGGCTTTGGAGGCTTTCAATAAACATATAGCCGCCCACGAAACCGAGCATGATCACATAAGTGATGTTGATGAGAAAATCGGCGTTCCCCGAAGCGCGAAGGATTTTAATAATCTGTACACCGACGGCGCCGCCGCCCACCCCTCCCACCAGAAGAAGGAGGCCCATCTTGAAATCCACGTTTCCCAACCGGTAATGCGCCAGGGTTCCGGACGTGGACGCGCCGACAATCTGGTTGGAATCGGACGCAGCAGCCACCGTTGGCGGAATCCCCAGCATGATCAAAAGCGGCGTCATCAAAAATCCGCCGCCAACCCCGAAGATACCGGAGAGAAGACCGACGGCTATTCCCACGGAAAAGATGAACAAGACGTTAACGCTGTTACCCGCAATTGGCAAATACAGATGTGGCATTTCAGACTCCTTATTTCTCTTGAACGGAACCCCTTGGATGTACGATCTCGATGTCGCAGGCAGTCCTCAGCTTTATTTCATCCAAAATGTCGTTGATGCCCTCCGAGGCCCCTTTGGGAGCGGCTGTGGGCATGGCGAGAACCACAAGCGAAATTTCCTTGTTTTGTATCAATTGAATTAGTTCCTCCTTGTATGATCCGTTTGCGATGTGATAGTCGATTGGAATTCCACACGAACGGCCCTCGGAAAGCAGCGCTTCAAGACGCATTTTTATGGAAGATTCATCCACACGGTATTCTTCTTTTTTGAGACGGCGTTCTCGAGGATCTAAAACCAGCAGCACGAAAAGTCTCATTTTCACACGCTTGGCCAGATTCAACGCGTAAATCACCGGCCAAAGGTCCGTCGTTTCCGAACTCACCCCGACAAGCACCTTTTTCATGGTCAGTAGCCTCTCCTTTTCTTTCTGCTGCAAAAGGGTTATGGCAAATTTGGTGCCAGCAGCAGACTGGAAGGCGTAAAAGAAGAGGAAAACGCTGTCGGTACGCCATAGCCCTACGCAAAACGAAGACGCCAATTAAACTGATTCACCCATAAAAATTAAATAGTTGCCGTTAAATGGACCAAAACGGCGCAGAGGTTGTGGGGATTGGGGGAAGTTTTAAAAAATTCTTAACGGGTGGATCCAAAAGAACAAAAACCCAAAAAAGCATGGGTGAAGTTTAGTAAAAAAGAAGGGATTTGTTTCAATATGAAAAGAAAAGAGAGCCTATCCGATCCTTTTTTTCAGACAGACGGAGGGTTTAAAGGTCTACAAAGGGATTGCGCGTTGTTTCAAAATGAAAAGTCCGCGATCCTGCGTCATTCTTCGGGGCCGAAGCCCTTATGTCCCAGATTATATTTCTGCATTCGCCGCCACAGGGTGGTCCGCGGAATGTTCAGGATATTGCAGGCGATGCCGATATTTTTGGTGGACATGAGCACTCGAGCGATGTGCTGTTTTTCCATTTCCTCAAGGGTCAGGAGCCCCTGCCCCTTCATGCCTGAAAATTCGAACTCCTGCAAATCGGGCGGCAGATCATGAACCTCGATGGCTTCACTATCGGCAAGGGCCACGGCCCGCTGCACGATATTTTCCAGTTCCCGCACATTGCCCGGGAAATTGTACCCCATCAGAATGGACAGTGCGTCGGGAGAAATCCTTTTTACCGCTTTGCCGAATGCCCGGTTGAACTTTGTTATGAAATGGTTGACCAGCAGCGGAATATCATCCCTTTTTTCCTCCAGCCTGGGCAGGTTGATGGCCACCACATTGAGCCGGTAGAAGAGGTCCTCACGGAATTCACCCTTTTCCATGGCCTTTTTCAGGTCTTTGTTGGTCGCTGCAATGATCCGTACATCCAGTTCGATGGGTTGGGTACCGCCCACCCGCAGAATGATCTTCTCCTGAATGACACGTAGCAGGCGCACCTGCATAGAAAGCTGCATCTCGCCGATCTCGTCGAGAAACACGGTGCCGCCGTTGGCGGCTTCCAACAGACCGATCTTGGTGGTTGTGGCGCCGGTAAAAGAGCCTTTTTCGTGCCCGAAAAGCTCTGTGCAGATTAAATCCTCAGTGAATCCACCGCAGTTGAACGAGACAAAGGGGAGATCCTTTCGAGGGCTTAACTGGTGTATGGCACGCGCGGCCATTTCCTTGCCGGTTCCGGTTTCCGCCTGCAACAGCACGTTGCAGTCCACCGCCGCCACCTTCTTGATGGTGGCGAATGCGGTTTGCATGCGGGGGCTTGCACCGATGAATTCCGGAATGAAATCATTTCCCGCCAGAGCGGCCCGCAGGCTTTTGTTCTCCCGGCGAAGCAGGATCTTTTCCCGTGCACTTTTGGCCAGGGAGCGCACATCATGCAACCTGAAAGGTTTTGAAATGTAGTGGAACGCACCGATTTTCATGGCTTCCACCGCAGATTCAATGGTGCTATTGCCGGTGATGATAATGGCTTCTAAATCTTCATAATCCGCCCTCAAGCGGGAGAGGATCTGCATACCGTTCATGCCCGGCAGGTTGAGATCGATAAAGACGATGTCAAAAGCGTGCTGTTGCATCCGGTTCCAGAAGGGAGGCGCTGACGGGAAGGTCTCCACCTCAAACCCCTCTTTTTGAAGGAGCGTTGAAAGACGCCGACAGACTGTGACCTCATCATCTATGACCGCCAACCGCATGCCCATACCATCTTCCCCATTTCTGAAAACCGAGACTTCATCGCCGAATAAAAAAAAACAGGCCGCACCGAGAAACATGGGCGTAATGTACGCTAAGCAAGCCTGATCCGTCAACTCTCTGGAATATTCAAATTGAAACGGATTTCGTAGCCGCTCTCAAAAGAGCGGATCAAACCGCTGCGTTTTCAGTGGCAATTTCCGTCCAACTACCAAAATCATTGACAACAGGAAACCAACAATTTACTATTTTAAGAAATTTCTATTTTCGAAAAAAAAGAGGTGAATTACCATGCTTAGGCGCATTACCCGCAACAAACAGGTTACCATTCCCAAAGACTTCATGGCCCAACTGCGCCTCCAGGAAGGCGACTATGTGGACATGGATTGCGACGGCAATGCCATCCGCCTTCGGGCCGTGGTAATACAGGACTTTAACGACGACGATTATAAGAAGCTCGCATCCAAACTCGACGGCTTGAAAACAGAACCGGGGACAGAATGCAACGATTCCGATTCCGCGCGCAAACACCTGAAAGAGATGATGGACAAGAATGCGCTATGAGTTCAAAAGCAGTTTTGACCGTCGTTTCAAAAAACTCTCACCGGAACGGCAAAGGAAAGTCTATTCTGCCATTGACGCCTTTTTGAAACACGTTGATGGGGAAACGCCCCTTACGCCGGGTTTGGGGCTAAAAAACTGGCACGGAGAATACTGGGAAATCCGTTCAACCGTCAAAGACCGCATCCTTTTTGAGTTCACAGACCGGATCAATTTTCTGTTTGTGGGCAACCATGATGAGATTAAGAACTTCATGAAATCCAGATAACGGGTACCAATTGTCCTTCTATAATTTTTACAATTAAGACAATTTTTCCTCAAGACTTTTCATTGGCTTAATGGTCGGGGGCTGATAAATCATATAACTCTGTACAGGGTATCGGGTTCCTTTTTCGTGGGTTTTCTTTAGGCCGTCCAAAAGCGATTCGCAATATCTTGCGGGGAAAGTCATAAACATCTCGGATTCGTCCGTGCCCGCTAAAATACGCTCCCCTCTTTCAGGATGAACCAATGCCGGTTTGCCGGTGAAATGAGGTTTTAGGGCTGAAACGCAGGAGAGGCCAAATCCCGTGGTTCTGGATTTGATCAGCTCACCATAATGGTATAGGTATCCGGAAGCGAGGCGACTCATTTGAGCGGGTGTCCCGTAAATGAGGACGATATCGGGATCAACGGGTGCCGTCTCAAGCGGAAAAACAGCTATTCCTTTGATTTCCCCGTACGGTATCGGGTCCAGCTCCTTGGTTGCCTTCTCTGCCAACTCAATATTGTCGAGATAGCCCATGTCCAAAAAATACTCGGCAAGGGCTTTGCTGTCTTCCATTCGTTTCAAGCCCAGCCCCGCCAGGCACGGCGTACAGTTGATATCTTCCGCAACTGCGCCCAGAGTTCGCCCCCAGCGTCTTGCCATTGTCGTCCATTGGCAAAGTGAGATCTTAATCCCGTACTTGGCGGGTCTTGCCGCTTTTTCCGGAAGCGCATTCTCATCTTTTAACAATTTCATTCCAAGAGGAAAAGATTGAGGTCGAACCATCCGGGTAATTCCTTCGGAAAAGGCTTTATAATCCATTTTTAACTCCTCTTTTTGAATATTATCGCCGAATGGCCCCGCGGATCAGCCGTGTCCGCCTGCAAGCACCTTGTTGGCAATTTACTTTTTTATACGGTTGCCACCAAATGCATGAATAGTTCTGGTTCCAGCGATGCATTTACCCCATTGTTCTGTGCCGCTGGGGATTAGCAATTCGTCCCCTGGTCTCAAAATGATCTCTTTTCCGTTTACGTACGCTGTATATTCTCCACTGACACAAACCATATATTCATCAAAAGGGTGGGAGTGCTTTTGAGAAACCCGGTCAGCATGGCACTCCCAAAATGCTATTTGTGTTTCATCCGCTCCTTGGAAAAAATATCCCTCAATGTCAGCGGTGTTTTGTTGCGAAGCATCAACCTTATTTATGGGGTTTTTCATAAATTCCGGAAAGGTCTTCATCTTGAATATCCTTTGATAATAAAAGCAAACCTGGTTTCAGGGCCAGAGCTCATTACCACAGTTGGCATGGTATGAAGTCTTGGCTAAACGCACGTTAGAAGGATACTTGGCTCGTGGAATAGCGGCATACCCTGCGAATCCGTGTGCATAGCGTTGTTGACCGTGCTCGTACATTACTACGATGCAATCTTGGCCCCTCTTTCATTTAGCAAGGTTTTTAATATGGATCTATGGCAGCGTTCTTCATTTTCACAATAGCAGCCGACTGAAATGTTCGAGTTGTGTGACAAGGCAGCAAGCAAATCGATGATTCTGCTTTTTTCCGGGTTCTTCAACTCAGAGCGGTACTTCTTGGTAAATGAAATCCAATCCTTTTCCGTTTTCACTGCCTGACCCATTTTCATAAGCTCGCTTGTTGGTGCAATATTGGGGAGCCAAACATCATACCAATTTTGAGAAGCATATTCGCTTTTGGGCACGCCCCGTGGAGGGCGTCTCACTGTCCCTATTCGCAGACCTTCTTCCGGGTATCTCTCGGAACCAAGCCGAACAATTTTTATTGTCATATTGGACCTTTCGCCTCTTTTAGGAAATTTTGGTGAACGTTGTGATAACCGGCCCGCGCGCTGTTTGCGGATCCGTGTTTATTAACTTGTTAGCCCAAATATCTAATCATACAACGAAGCCCGATTATCAGGCCACTTCATTTTGGTTTCTGCTTTTGACAATAGCCATGATTCACCATTGAACTTACCTTCTCTGGCGGATATTAGGCCTGGAGATTCGATAAATTTAAAGAACTCGGTTTCCCCTGCTACATTTTCATATATAGGCAAAAGCACTGCGTGAAAATTGGCAGAAATCTTTACAAAGACTATGCATCCCCAAAAAACACCTTTATTTTCGCATAGAAAAAATTTCCTATCTTTACACGTGCCAGCAAAATCAAACAGCATATTATCTACTGGCCTCACCAGATTAACATATGTCTCAAAATGCTTTTTAGCATTTTCAGTAAACTGCTCTTTGTCTTTTATAGATCGATTTTTGTTATAAAATTCACCTAAAGCACCGTAGCCAATAATGATGCCAGCAATGGATAGTGAATACCGATAGCCAAGCATTTCAAAGAGTGTGAGATAAGCGGACTTAATAAGTGAAACCAATGAGCATAGTCGAAGGTCGCTATTAATTTCTATTTGAAAATCTTTTTGGTAAGTTGTTTCTTCGATTTCTTCTGGCGCGACCTTAAGCACAAGTGATGGAGTCTCTTTTTGATCGCTAAATATAAATTTAGAGTGAGATGACGGCACATCACTAGTGGTGTAGTAGTAACCGACAGATTTATCTTGAATATTAACTGTTGGCCTAAACTTCTTTGCAAGTTTACAGTTAAATATAACCTGATCAGGCTTTAGATTATTGTTTTTGTATCCTATTTTTAAAAATTCAGCTTCGAAATGGCTACCAAAAAAGCCGTCTACATCTTTCCTTTGAATAGTCCAAGATCTGGGAGTATTTGGAAAACCTTGGTTTACTATATGAGCTTCACATAATTCAGTCTTTTCATCGACAAGTAAGATAGGGCAAAAAAAATAACTGAAACGTTTACCTGTGACTTCTTCAAAGTCAGAACACATCGCTTTTAGTTTTGTAGATAATTTTGTCTTCATGTGTTTTCAGGCTAACAATGTTTATATAGTTTCTCTATAAACCCCTTAACCTCAAAATCGCGTCATAACACATCTCAACAAAATGTTTTAAATCACCCTTTAATTCAATGCATTACGACATGTCTGACAGATCACTGGGGGATATATAGTTTCTTTATAGAACATGTATAAGTGGAACCCGCATCCTCCAAACAGATCTCCCGTATAAAAAACCCCATATCCTGAATTCAAGATACGGGGTTCTCGTGGTCGATATCCATTTTGCCCTCTGGTTGAGGTTATTTCATACGGATTCTATCAATAATTTTCTTGAGCGAGACAATAATATGCTTGAGTAGTTGAGTCAATTTCTTTCTAAATGCGAGAGTCAAAAATCAGAATTTGGCATTTGGTTGTGGCGTTTTCAGGTTATATCGATTTTTTGACTGTCTCCCCTTTCAAGCCGGTGGCCTTTGATCGGGAAATGTTACCTGGACTTCAAATTCGACCACAAAAAAAACCGGGAAGCCATTGGCAACCCGGTTTTGATTTTCTTCTGGGGTGGATGAAGGGACTTGAACCCTCGACCACTGAGGCCACAACCCAGTGCTCTACCAACTGAGCTACATCCACCAGATTAAGTAGGGGAAGATAACAGAGACCGTTATGTTTTGCAAGAAAATTTATTCAACAAATTTCATTTACATCCGGACCATGGAAAAACAACTACCGAAAGAAGTATTTGACGCTCATGAAAAACTTTCCTATATTTAGGCCCGCTGATTGATTGCGTTGAACACAGCTGATCAACACCCGTTTTTGAGAAATATTCCAAAAACCGCAAACAGGTCCACACAGACCCGAGGAGTAAATAACCCATGCCAGAAAACCGGCAAGCACTGTTTAGAAAAATACCGTCTGTAGACGTTTTGCTGGCCCATCCGCAAATCGAGGAAGCGCTTTCGGGCCAGCCCAGGGTGCTTGTCATCAGAGCCATCCATGAAGTTCTGGAGACCCTTCGCGCCGCCATTCAGGGAGAAGTACCTGTTTCAGAGGAAAGACTGGAAACGGACGTTATTGTCCGGAATGTGCTGGTTCAAATGGAACGGTTGTCCATGCCCAGCCTCAGAAACGTGATCAATGCCACCGGGGTGGTGGTGCACACCAACCTGGGCAGATCCCTTCTGGCTGATCGGGTGCTGGCAAAATTCAGACCGCTTGCCGGTGGTTACAGCAATCTGGAGTATTCTCTGTCGCAGGGGCGTCGCGGCAGCCGTTACACCCACGTGGAATATTTACTGAAGGAACTGACGGGAGCCCAAGCCGGCATGGTGGTCAACAACAATGCGGCGGCCGTCCTGCTTTCGCTGGAGACCCTTGCCAAAGGGAAAGAGGTGGTGGTTTCCCGGGGACAGTTGGTGGAGATCGGCGGCGCTTTTCGCATCCCGGATGTCATGCGGAAAAGCGGCGCAACCATGGTGGAAGTGGGCACCACCAATAAAACCCACTTGAGGGATTATGAGGAAGCCATCGGTCCCGACACCGCGCTGCTCCTGAAGGTCCACACCAGCAATTTTCAGATTGTGGGCTTTACGGAGGAAGTCCCCCTTTCGGATCTGGTGAAACTGGGTCAAAAATACGGCATTCCTGTTATGGACGATCTGGGCAGCGGCTGTCTGGTGGACTTTTCCACCTATGGCATGATTCAGGAACCCACTGTTCAGGATGCGTTGGAGCAGGGGGTGGGGGTGATCACATTTTCAGGAGACAAACTTCTGGGGGGGCCCCAGGCGGGTATTATTCTGGGCAAAAATGAACTGGTGAAGGCCATTCGTGAAAATCAGCTCACCCGGGCGCTCAGAATCGACAAACTGACACTACTGGCGCTGGAAGAAACCCTTCGAATGTACCGGGACCCGCGAATGGCGGTGAAGGAGATCCCCACGCTGCGTATGATCTGTGCTTCTTATGAATGGCTTTTCGAAAGGGCGGAACAACTCCACGCCCTCATTCAGGGGATCAACACCGAAAACTTTTCCATCGAACAGATGGACGGCGACTCGAAAGTGGGCGGTGGCGCTCTGCCCCTGCAAAAGCTGAGAACCCGTCTCATAAGCCTTGTTCCCGCAAAACTTTCCGCTCAGAAAATAGAAGAACGTCTTCGACATAACACGCCCCCCGTCATCGGCAGGGTAGAGAAAGACCGGCTGATGCTGGACGTCAGAACGATCCAGGAAAGTGACTTCCAAACCCTTGCGCAGGCCATCAAGGCTCTCGCCCAATTCAACCCGAAAACAGACAGGTCCCCAAAAGAGGCATGATCAATGGAAGACATGGTTCAAAAAATTCTATCAGACTCCCAATCCGTTGTTGAAACTTTCATTAAAACGCATGGGGCCCGCCTCATCGAATTTTCCGAGAAAATTGCATCGACTTTTCTGGCGGATCGAAAGCTCCTCATTTGCGGCAACGGCGGCAGCGCTGCGGATGCTCAGCACATGGCCGCTGAGTTCGTAAACCGGTTTGAGCTGGAGCGCCCTCCCCTTCCGGCCATGGCTTTGACAACGGACACATCCGTGATTACCAGTATCGGAAATGACTACAACTTTGAAGAAATTTTTTCCAAACAGGTGAAGGCCCTGGGAGTTGACGGCGATATGCTTTTAGCCATCAGCACCAGCGGCAATTCGCAAAATGTCGTGGCCGCCGTCAAAGCGGGCCGGAAACAAGGACTGTACACCGCCGCCCTTCTGGGAAAAGACGGAGGAGAATTAAACAAAATGGTGGACATGCCCATGGTGGTCGCCTGCAGTGTGACAGCGCGCGTGCAGGAGGCCCATGTCTTAGCGGAACATGTGATTTGCCACCTGGTCGATTATATTTTGTTTCAAAAACATCTTGAGGAATAAATAGAAAAATTCGCGGATAATTGAAGCAATTCAGGAAAAACGTAACGACCCATGACCGAAACCAAGCCTCTCTCATTTGATTCTGTCCGGTCTTATCCTTTGATGGACAGAAAGAGCAAAGTGGACATCCATGACTTCACCCATGCATGGCCCGCCGGTGGAACCCTGGACACATGGCTTAAAAGTCTGCCCCGCATTCTGGCGGCCAAAGACCTTTTGATGGTTCGAGACCGCAGTGTGGAAGCCTTTTTCGGAAAACACAAGATCATCCTGGCCATGGGCGCCCATCCCATAAAGGTGGGGCTCAACCCCGTTATCATTGATCTCATGGAAAAAGGCGTCATCAGCGCGCTGGCCGTGAACGGGGCATGTATCATCCACGATGCTGAACTGGCCATGGCCGGAAAAACATCGGAGGATGTGGCGGCTGAACTCAACGAGGGAAACTTCGGTATGGCCGAAGAGACCGGCCGTTTTCTGAATCAGGCCATTACGGAAGGAGCCGAAAAGGGGTTCGGCCTGGGGAAATCGGTGGGAAACATGCTCGTTAAAGAGGCGTTTCTTTTTAATCGGTACAGCCTGCTGGCACGCGCCTGTGAACTCGATATCCCGGTTACGGTTCACGTGGCCATCGGAACCGACATTATTCATTTTCATCCCCTGGCAAACGGCGCCCATGTGGGCGCTACCTCCCACCTCGATTTTCGTATTTTCTGCCGTCTGGTTTCCGAAATGGACAAAGGGGTGCTCATTAACCTGGGTTCGGCGGTTATACTGCCGGAAGTGTTCCTGAAGGCACTCAGTGTTGTGCGCAACCTGGGACATCGGGTCAGGGACATCACCACCGTCAACATGGATTTCATTCGGCAATACCGCCCCATGACCAACGTGGTTCACCGACCCACCCAGGACGGCGGAAAAGGGTTCAGCCTGGTCGGACATCACGAAATCATGTTTCCACTTCTGGCGGCGGCGTTGATTGAAGGAATTGAAGAAAAAAGGAAAAGAGGATAAAAAAATGCCCATCTATGAATATAAATGTACGGAGTGCAAAGAGGAATTTGAAGCCCTTGTTTTTAGAAATGATGAAACAGTGCCCTGCCCCAAGTGTGAAGGCAAGAACATCAAACGGTTGATGTCCGCCTGTGCTTATACGACCGGCGGGTCAGATGCGGGAGCAGGCTACAGCGCACCTTCAAGCGGATCTTCCGGTTGTGCGGGATGCAGTAGCGGCAATTGCAGCAGTTGTCATTGATGGCACTTTATAGCTGATAGCTGATGGCCGTAAAGAACGCCAATTCCGGAGAGCATCTTGTTTAGAATCGGTTTCGGATATGACGTGCATGCGCTGGTGGAGGACAGGAAACTCATCCTCGGCGGTGTAGAAATCCCCCATTCAAGCGGCTTAAAAGGCCATTCCGACGCGGACGTGCTGATTCATGCCATCATGGATGCACTGGTGGGAGCCCTGGGACTGGGGGATATCGGCCGCCATTTTCCGGATACTGATCCGGCCTACAAAGATATATCAAGCCTTTCCATGCTGGAAACCGTGGCGGGTCTGGTGGAGAAAGAAGGCTATGCCTTGAACAACCTGGACTGTACCCTGGTAGCCCAGGCACCCAAGATTGCACCCTTTCTGCCTGAAATGAACGGGAATCTATCGAAGTCTCTCAAAACGGATGTGAATCGAATCAATATTAAAGCCACGACCAGTGAAGGTTTGGGATTCTGCGGAAACCGGGAAGGCATGGAAGCCTTTGCCGTGGTGAGCCTCATTAAGAAAGATGGAGATATCAAAAGTGTCGCTTAAACTATATAACTCATCCACTCGGAATAAGGAAGTTTTTAAGCCGATAAACGATGGCAGAGTCGGAATCTACGTCTGCGGGGTTACGGTGTACGATCTCTGTCACATCGGACACGCCCGCTCCACCATCGTATTTGACGTTTTAGCCCGCTATTTTCGTGCCAGAGGCTATGACGTGACCTATGTCAGAAATTTTACGGATATTGACGATAAAATTATTGAACGGGCCAAACAGTTGAAAAAGGCACCCAAAGAACTGGCCCAGGCATTCATTGATGCCTTTTATGAGGACATGGAAAAGCTCGGCGTTTTGAAAGCGAACGTGGAACCCCGTGCAACCGATTATGTGGAGGACATGATCGAAATGACCCGAACCCTCATGGATCGGGGTTACGCTTACACGGAAGGCGGCGATGTCTATTTTTCGGTGGATTCCTACCGGGGGTACGGCAGTCTCTCCGGAAGGAACCTCGAAGACATGCGTGCCGGCAGCCGTGTTGCCGTTGACGACAGGAAAAGGCATCCCATGGACTTTGTGCTCTGGAAGCGTGCCAAACCGGGTGAACCCCAATGGCCCAGCCCCTGGGGACCGGGCCGGCCGGGTTGGCACCTGGAATGCTCGGTTATGAGCAACCGCCACCTGGGCCCCACCTTTGACATTCACGGCGGCGGAAGGGACCTCCTGTTCCCGCATCATGAAAATGAGCGGGCCCAGTCCATATGCGCCAATGACGGTGAATTTGCCCGTTACTGGGTTCATAACGGCTTTGTAACCGTTGAATCCGAAAAGATGTCCAAATCTTTGGGAAATTTTCTGACCATACGGGATGCCCTCAAAAAGTACCATCCCGAAGTACTGAGGCTTTTCCTCCTCTCCAAACATTACCGAAGCCCCCTGGATTTCTCCGCGAAAGACGTGGCGGGCCTTCAATCGGGTTTGGTACGCATTTACAGAACGCTGCAGCGGCTGAATGACCTCCTGGGACCCGGCGGCGAAGAAAAAACCCCATCGGGCAGCGTTTCCAATGCCTCCGGCGAATTTTTTGAAAAGTTCTGTGAGATGATGGATGACGACCTGAATACCGCAGGCGCCCTGGGGCTGGTCTTTGACAAGGTACGGGAAATGAACCGGCTCATGGACCCGGACGGCAACGGGGCCGTTTCCCAGGAAACACTGTCCCGTTTGAAAAACCAACGGGCCCAGCTGCTTCAGGCGGGGAACATCCTGGGGCTGTTTCAACAAAATCCCGCCGCATTTTTTGAACAGCTGGCCGCACCCTCGAGGGATGTGAACACCGATGAGATTGAAGCCCTGGTGGAAAAACGGTCGCAGGCCCGGGCCGCAAAGGACTGGGCTCTTTCCGATGCCGTTCGTGACGAGCTGAAGGACATGGGCGTTATTCTGGAGGACGGTCCCCAAGGCACCACTTGGAGACTGGATGTTTGAGCTTCAGAGCGATTTCTCCCCCCGCGGAGACCAGCCCCTGGCCATTGAGGCCCTGGTGAAAGGGATTACAGAGGGGATGAGGCATCAGGTGCTTCTGGGTGTGACCGGATCGGGCAAAACCTTTACCATGGCCCACACCATTGCCCGCACCGAAAAAACAACGCTGGTCATCGCCCCCAACAAAACCCTGGCCGCCCAGCTTTACGGCGAACTCCATGGTCTCTTCCCGGAAAACGCCGTTCATTATTTTGTCAGCTACTACGATTACTACCAGCCGGAAGCCTACATTCCGCAGTCGGACACGTATATTCAAAAGGATTCCCATATCAACGATCAGATCGACAAAATGCGTCACGCCGCCACAAGGGCCCTTCTGGACCGGGATGACGTGATCATTGTGGCGAGCGTCTCCTGCATTTACGGTCTCGGTTCTCCTGAAACCTATTACAACATGCTGCTCTATCTTGAAACGGGAACCACCCTTTCCAGGGAAGACGCCGTGAAAAAGCTGGTGGAGATTCAGTATGAACGGGGCGACATGGATTTCTACCGGGGCCGCTTTCGCGTGAGGGGGGACGTTCTGGACATCTATCCCGTCCACGAAGAGGACCGGGCCGTGCGGGTCCATTTTTTCGGAGACGAGGTGGAAGCCATTCAGGAAATCGATCCGCTGACCGGAAAAGCCGTTGCCACGCTCAGCCGCATTGCCGTTTATCCGGCCACCCATTATGTGACCACCACCGATATTCGCGACCGCGCCATGGAGCAGATCAAATCGGAATTGACCGACCGGCTGGCGTACCTGCACGAAGAAAACAAGCTTCTTGAGGCGCAACGCCTGGAAGAACGCACCCGGTTTGACCTTGAAATGATGTCGGAATTGGGATACTGCCACGGCATCGAGAATTATTCCCGGCACCTGACGGGCCGGCAAGCCGGTGAAGCCCCCCCCACCCTCCTGGACTATTTTCCGGAGGATTATCTGTTGATCATTGATGAAAGTCACATCACCCTTCCCCAGCTCAACGGCATGTACCGAGGCGACCGCTCCCGCAAGGAAACCCTCGTAAAGTACGGATTCCGGCTTCCTTCAGCACTGGACAACCGGCCCCTTCAATTCGAAGAATTCGAATCCCGCATCAACCAGGTGGTTTACGTGTCAGCCACGCCCGGTCCCTGGGAACTGGAGCGCACCGAAGCGATTGTGGAACAAATTATCCGGCCCACGGGGCTGGTGGACCCGGAAATTGAGGTGCGGCCGGCCGGGAATCAGGTGGACGATTTACTGGCACGGATCCGGAATCGGGTGGCGCGCAATGAACGGGTACTGGTAACCACTCTCACCAAACGCATGGCCGAAGACCTCACCGAATACTACGCGGAACTGGACATTCGCGTCCGTTACATGCACTCGGATATCAAAACCTTGGAACGGATCGAAATTATTCGGGACCTTCGCATGGGTGTTTTTGATGTGCTGGTTGGGATCAACCTGCTTCGGGAAGGACTGGACATTCCGGAGGTATCCCTGGTTGCCATTCTGGATGCGGACAAAGAAGGATTCTTGAGGTCGGAACGGTCCCTTATCCAGACCTGCGGCAGAGCTTCGAGAAACGTGAACGGACGCGTGATTCTCTATGGCGACCGCGTCACCGGCTCCATGCGACGGGCCATGGATGAAAGCGACCGGCGCCGGCTGCTTCAACTGGCCTACAACCGGGCGCACAACCTGACACCCGAGACCATAAAGAAGAACATCGACGTTATCCTGGGATCTCCCTATGAAGCGGATTATGTGACCATCCCCATGGCTGCGGAAGAGGAAGCGCCCTGGGTTTCTTCAGACCAGATGGAAGAGATTGTGGAGGAATTGAAGGTAAAAATGCACGATGCGGCCAAAAAACTGGCCTTTGAAGAGGCCGCCGTGTATCGGGATCGCATTAAGGAACTGGAGCAGCAGGAACTGGCGCTGCTGGAGGGCTTATGACCCCATCAAAAACCAAAGGGCGAAAAAACCCCAAAGCAAAAACCCCAAGACCTCGTGTGAAAACGGAGCGTCAGGATCCTGATCGTTTTATTCCCGGATTTCACGCGGTCAGGGAAACCCTGAAAGGGCAAAGCGGAACACTGCAGGAAATCTGGATCGCAGAGGGGAAACCATCTGCCAGAATAGAGGAAATCCTGAGCCTCGCAAAGTCCCATTACATCCCAATTCACTTTAAGCAACAATCATATCTATCTGAACTTTTTGTTCATATTTCCCACCAGGGTATTGTGGGAATCACGAAAGCCTTTGACTATGCCGATCTAAACCAGGTACTGCGCCATTCCCTTCAAGAAGGCACATCGGCCCTTCTGTTGGCGGCAGATCACATCACCGACCCGGGAAACCTGGGAGCGCTCATTCGAACCGCCGCTTTTTTCGGCGGCCACGGCCTCATCGTCCCCAGAGACCGCTCCGCCGCCATGACGCCCGCAGCACTGAAGCGGGCGTCCGGAGCACATTCCAAGCTCCCGGTGGTTCGGGTCACCAACCTGGGCCGGGCGCTCGACGATTTATCGGAGAAAGGGTTCTGGATTATCGGAACAACGGGAGGAGCCGAACTGTCCATTTACGATTTTGATTGGAACCGCCCGTTGGTTCTGGTATTGGGCAATGAACAGAAAGGCCTCAGCCCTTCAGTCCTCAAACGGTGCCATGAACAGGTCCGCATCCCATCTCCAGGGGGTGTGGAGTCCCTCAACATATCCGTTGCCGGAGGGGTCGTCCTGTCGGAAATATGCCGGCAGAGAAGACACGCGGGGCTGTTAAACCCTAAAAGAACCTGAATCTTGCCTTTTTTGCGGAAGCCCTTATCCGCAAAACTCAAGATGAAGAAGCGATCCAAAACCTAAACCGACCTTGAAAGGGACTACCATTATGACAAGAGAAGCACCCATCGCGGTACTGGGAACCTTTGATTCCAAAGGTGAGGAACATCAATTTCTAAGGACCCGCATTCAAGAAAGGGGATGCCGGGCCACCACCATCAATGTGGGAACCAAACGTCGGCCATCTCATGACATTGACATCGATTTGTACCGGGAAATTTCCCAAGAAAAAAGCGGCCTTTCAAGGGATCAGGTCATCCAGGAGGTAATATCACGGGGAAGGACTTTGATCCGGCGTCTTTATGAGAACAATGAGATTTCCGGTATCATCTCCGCCGGCGGCGGGACCGGAACCTATATCAGCACCAGCATCATGCATGATCTTCCCTTGGGTGTCCCCAAGGTCATGGTCTCCACCGTGGCCTCGAGAGACATGTCTAAAACCGTCGGTGTCAAAGACATCACCATGATGCACAGCGTTTCAGATATTCTGGGAATCAACACCATTACCGGCAGGATACTCGACAACGCAGCCGGTGCTGTTTGCGGCATGGTGAAAAACCGATGGGAGATTATTTCAACGAAAAAGCGGGTGGCCCTCAGCTTTTTCGGGTTCATTACCCGGGCAGCGGAGAATGTAAAAAAACAGCTTGAAAATATGGGATATGAAGTGGTGCCCTTCCACGCCAACGGGACCGGGGGTATGGCCATGATGGAACTGGCCGCCGAGGGGTATTTCAACGGGATTCTCGATCTGGCCACCCACGAGCTGGCGGATGCGTACATGGCCGGTTACTGCGGCGGAATCGGCGAAAAAAGGTATGAACCGGTTCCCGGGCGACCAATTCCTCGCCTCATCGTACCCGGCGGCATGGACTGTATCGTTCTGGAATTCACCCGTGACAATATCCCGCCCCAATTCGGGGACCGGAAGATCTTCTTCTACGACTTCCGCTCAGCCATCCGTGTGAGCGCTCATGAATCCCGGTTGCTGGCCGGTCAGCTGTCGGAAAAACTGAACATGGACCCCGAAAATGTTCGCGTGCTCATCCCACTGAAAGGTCTGTCGGAGGCGGATCAGGAAAACGGCCCCCTGCATGATCCGGCCACGGCCCAGGTGTTTGTGAACGCCTTAAAAGACGGCCTCGCTCCCGGCATCCCGGTCAAAACAGAGGATCTGCATATCAACGAGGCCTTGTTCGCCGAACGCGCTGCCTCGATGATGGACGAAATGATCAAGAAATCCGGCGTGGTTTAGATACCGGGGACAGTTAAACGACTGCGTCCCCACGGGTCGGTATTTCATCAATTTCAAGGCGCGGTGACGCCATTTTGACGCCCTCTTCATCGAAGCGGGCCTTGATTTTTTCGTTGAGCCCCCAACGGCCGGTGAGCACATATTTCTTTTGGACCCAAAACCGGGCCTTCATCTCCATGTACCCGGGTGCAAACTTATCGATCACCACCCGCGGCGCAGGCTTTTCCTCCACGATTTCCGATTCTTTCAGGATTTCTCCCACAATCTCCTTCACCTTCGCCACATCGGCCTCATAGGGTATGAAAAAATCGATATCGAGACGCCGTTGCGGCCGCAGGCTCGTATTAACCACTTGATCGTTCAATACCTTGTGGTTGGGAATATAGACCACTTTGCCATCAAACGTGCGAAGACGTGTGTGCATGATCGTAATGAGGTCAACTTTTCCCATGCTGCCACCGATCTTGACCACATCGCCTGTTTTGAGCGGCAGCTTGGGAATGTACGGTTTTGCAATGACAAAAACCACGATGACCACCATCAAGATGACCATGATGACCCGGAACAGAAGAGGCGCCGGAAATCCAATGAAATTCAGCACCACCAGTGCGCCAACCAGCAGCACCAGGATGTGCATGCCGGTCACCGAGTAGGCGGCCCTGCGTTCGGGAACGCCCATTTTGATCAAAAGCGAAGAGACCAGACTTCCCAGATATTTAACCAGAACCAGCACAACGACCAGGAGAAACATCCCCTTGACTACCATGGGGCCCAACTCGCCACCGACTCTGCTGATCTGGTCCACATAATTTGCAAGGCCCGACGACATGGTATCCATATAGTATCCTTCCGTTTCTAGATCCTCACTCAATCTTCTTCCGATACAAACGCAAGCTGTTGCTTACCACCGTGATGCTGCTCATGGCCATGGCAAACGCGGCAAGAATGGGATGCAGGTGTCGCATAAAACCGGGTAGCGATTCAAAGGGATAGAGAACCCCCGCTGCAATGGGAATCAGGATGATATTATAAATGAACGCCCAGAACAGGTTCTGGCGGATGGCGGCCATGGTGGCCCGGCTGATGCGGATGGCGCGGGGCACGCCTTTCAGATTGCCGCTCTGAAGGATCACATCCCCCGTTTCGATGGCCACATCCGTACCGGTCCCGATGGCCAGCCCCACATCGGCCCGTGCCAGCGCCGGGGCGTCGTTGATGCCATCCCCTACCATGCCCACTTTCTTCCCCTGTGCCTGAAATTCCTGGATCTTACCTTCTTTCTCATCAGGCAGAACATCGGCCGCCACTTCATCGATTCCGGCCTTATCCGCGATCACCCGGGCGGCCCGCGCATTGTCACCGGTCAGCATTACCACCTTGAGGTGCTCATCGTGCAGTTCCGCCACCACTGCAGCCGATTCCGGTTTGAGCGTGTCAGAAAGTCCGATAATGCCGGTGGGCCGATCATTTATCGCCACCGCCATGAGGGTTTTTCCCTGGTCCTCCAGTGCCAGAATCTCTTTTTGGAGGTCCGAAGAAATCTCCATTCCCAGTTCCCTAAACCAAGCCGGTTTCCCCACATGCACCAGCCCTTTCCCCTCAATCTGCGCCGTCACGCCGTGGCCCCGCGTGGCTTTGAAAGAAGTGGTTTTCAGCAGTTCGATTCCCCGGTTTTCCGCTTCCTCCACCATGGCACGCCCTAAAGGATGTTCGGACCCCTTCTCAACGGAGGCGGCGATCTTCAGTAGATCATTTTCAACGCCTTCAAACCCTTCCGCCATGGAAACGTCAACCACTGAGGGACGACCCACGGTCAGGGTACCGGTTTTATCCAGCACCAGGGTATCGAGCCGTGCCGCCATCTCGAGGGCCTCGCTGGTTTTGAAAAGGACCCCCATTTCAGCGCCTTTCCCGGTTCCGGCCATGATGGCGGTGGGGGTGGCCAGTCCAAGGGCACAGGGACAGGCAATGACCAGCACGGCCACCATACGAATCATGGCGGGAACAAATGCGCCCCCCAGCACCCACCAGAGGATAAAGGTGAAAACGGCAATGGCGATGACCCCGGGTACAAACACCGCGGCCACCCGATCCGCCGTTGCCTGAATGGGCGCCTTGCTCCCCTGCGCTTCCTGCACCAGCCGAATGATCTGAGCCAGAGCCGTATCCTTGCCCACCTTTGAAGCCTCGAAGTTGAGAAGCCCTTCGCCGTTGACCGCACCGCCGATCACTTTGTCACCCGGGCCCTTATCCACTGGGATGGGTTCACCGGTCAGCATGGATTCATCCACGCTGGACTCCCCGTCAACCACCACCCCATCCACGGGAATGCGCTCCCCGGGGCGTACCACAACCACATTCCCCACTTTTACCGCGGCCAACGGAACAACCGCTTCCTTTTCATCCACCAGTATGGTCGCCGTTTTGGGACGTAATCCCATCAGTTTTCGGATGGCACCGCCAGTGCGTCCCTTTGTTCTGGACTCCAGCATTTTCCCCAGCTTGATGAGGGTGATGATGACCGCCGAGGTTTCAAAATAGACGTGTTGTCCCAGGAAGGGGTAAAGCAACAAGGCCAGCGAATAGAAATAGGCAACGGAAGACCCCATGGCCACCAGGACATCCATATTGGCGCTGCCGTTTTTAAGACTCTTAAAGCCGCCCACATAATAATCCCAGCCGGTGTAGAATTGAACCGGAGTGGCCAGGGCCAGGAACAGCCAATTGACCCACTCTGCATGACTCCAGGGACCGAAGAATCCGAAATCCCGGCCCATGCTCAGAATGAAAAGGGGTGCCGCAAAAAGAACACCCACCAGAAATTTTCGTGTTTGATCGCGAATTTCGGCATTTCGCGCCTTTAGTTCCGCATCTTCACCATCTGCATCATCGGGGCGAACGGCACCGTATCCCGCGTCTTCAATGGCGGCGATCATTTCGTCCACGCCGGTAATCGAGGGCACATATGATACGACGGCCTGCTCGGAGGCAAAATTGACATGGACATCCAACACGCCGGGGACCTTTTTCTTGAGCGCTCTTTCTATGTTCATGGCGCAGTTGGTGCAGGTCATCCCGGTCACGGGAATGGTGACGCTTCCCTGGGCCACACCGAAACCCGCATCATGGATGGAATCCACCAAAGCGTTCAAGGAAACCTGCTGCGGGTCCATGGTGACGGCCGCCTGCTCGGAGGCAAAGTTGACATTGATGTCTTCAACCCCGGGCAGCTTTTTAACGGCCCGCGTCAGGTTGGCGGCACAATTAACGCACGTCATCCCCGTAATGGGAAGATTGAGATGGGTCTGTTCGGCCATGGGTGTCTAGCCAGCCGCTGGGTAGTTGATCTCTTTCAAGGTTGCTTTGATATTCTCCTCAGTGGCCGGCGCGTTCCAAGTGACGGTAATCTCTTTTGAACCGGGATCTCCCTCAACGGAACTGACGCCATCCATCTCACTCAACTCTTTCTGAATGGCCTTGACACAGTGGCCGCAACTGATATTGGGAATCGAGAATTTTGTTGTCTCCATTTGTTAAACCCTCCATTTATGAGTTTGTTGATTCTTTGTCTCACTTATAGATAAAGCTTTTTTTCAAAAAGACAACCTGGTTGCTAATTCCGCACGCCTCGCGATTTAAGCCAATCCAGCATATCCTCATTATTCTTAGAGAGGAACCATCGGCCGTCGGCAAAAACGCCGTAGTCCGCACCGACCATGGCCGAAGCCAGGCGCGTGGTATTGGCATAGAACAGCCACTGCTGAACCCACATCTTCTCGATGGCCTCGTCAAAAGGATTGTCCTGCTGTGCCAGCCCCTTTGCATAACCTTTTTTCCAGGCCGCCAGAATCATATTCGTGGCGGTAAGGCTCATGTCATTGGTGTATTGGACGGTTTTATTCAAGCGCGCAAAATGGCCATCGACCCATCCCTGGGCGTGGCAGGCAAGACATACTTTTTCCATGGTTTGCAGTCGCTTGGCCTGTTCTTTTTCATCGATGAGATATTTTGTCGCCGGTTCTCCGGTCAGTTCCGTAGGCAGGGGAAGGCCCTGGCTGTTTCGAATCACCGTGGTATCCGGCGATTTGGGCGAGGGGTGCGCATAGATCAGGCCGAAAAGCCTCAGCGGCAGGCGATTACTCATACTATGGGTCCGCTCTGAGAGAATTTCCCCGTCATCGGTAACCACCATGCTGATGTGGCAGACGGCACAGGTGGGCGCTGTAAAATCCTTTCCCAGGGTCCAGGGAACCGAGTCGAATTGCCACGCTCCCCCCAGAGCAGAAAAAATGTTTCCGTGCTTGCTCACATTATAGACTTTGTACGCCGGCACATCAGGACCTTTGTGGCATTCCGAGCAGGTGTAGGGTTTTCGCGCCATCTCGATTGAAAAACCGTGTCGCGTATGGCAGGCGGCGCAGGAGCCCCTGGTTCCATCCGGGTTGATACGACCCACACCCCGGTTTGGCCAGCCGCTCAACAGGGGGAAATCCATTTCACCGTCAGGGGTATCACGCACCGTCATTCCCTTGACCTCAACCTTAGTCCCATGACAGAAAAGACAGGCATCCCCCTCCATCTGCGGGTCCGGCTTCGCCTGTGTGATTTTCATGTTCTCGAATGTCTGCAGACCGTTGGTGGCATCGCCCAGGGACCTAAAAAGGGGATTTCCCTGCAGGTTGCTGTAGGCGTGGCTCATGATGTTCAGGCCGTATTGGTCCACTTCCGTCGGGTGGCATACGGCACAGTCGCCGGGGGTAACCACCACATGAACCGAATAGCCGTTATGTTCAAAGCTGTCTTTGTGTTTTTCCGCATTCATGGTGTGGCATTCAGCACACCCCACAACGACTGCCGCAAGTTTTTCCGGCGGTTTATCGATGGAAATACGCCGCGAAACGGGCGGATTTTTCATGGCCGTTTCCGGGGTCATCCGGGCCATTCGCCCTTTTTTCCATCCGGATACGATTCCCGGCGTAGCGCCAACATGGCAACCCAGGCAAGTCTCACTGTCATCGCTGACCGCTGGGGACGCCGCCATCGCCATACCGCCACCAAGAAACAACAGCCCACCCAGAAGCGCAAACCCCATCCGAGCAAAAATCCATTTGAAGCATCCTAAATCGCACATCATTCAGCCTTTCTCCTGATTGATTAAGTTTTCTTGAGCGGACCGAGAAAACCCTTTTTCAGAAACGCACAAACGCATCCAATGCCGTTTCCGGTTGCGCACCCACCAGCATTCGACCGTTCATGACAAAGGTGGGAACGGCCCGGATACCCAATTGTCTCGAACGTTCCCAATCCGCATCCACAGAGAGGCTGAAGCGACGCTCCGCCAGCACCTTTTCCGCTTCTTTCGGGTTCAAACCGGCCGACTCCGCCACCGCCATCAGAACGGCGGTTTCGCCGATGTTGAGTCCCTGGGCGAAATAGGCCTGAAACACTTCACGGTTGTAATCCTCTATTTTGTCTTCGGATTCGGTCCACTTGCCCAGTTCCTGTGCCAGACGGCTGTTATAGGTCATATTTCGCTCACCAAAAGGGAGGCCCTCGGCAGCAGCGGCATCTCGAAGACGCGCCATCATTCCTGAAATATCCACCATACGTCCTTTAAAAAGGGCCTCCAGCGTCATCCCCTCCTTCGGCGTTTCCGGATGAAGCGGAAAAGCCCGCCATTGGATGGAAAATCCATGCTTTTCTTTCAATCGTTCAACACGTCCCGTGATGAAATAGCACCACGGTCAAACGTAATCCGAAAAGATTTCAAGTACGGCTGTTTTTGTCATAACGCATCCCTCCTGTTCAGGATTTAACTTCGCGAGAGGCAGCATCTTCGGGAGTTCACCTCAACAACATTAAAAACAGGAAAATAATAAATAAATATAGCGAATTCGGGCCAGAAAGAAAATAGAAAACATGATGAGATTTTTGGAAACACAATTGTTTTGATTGATACCGGATGCGAAAGATAGGAACAGAATGACGGCACATCTGAGAAGGAAAAGGGGCATCATCTATAAACGTCATGCCGGACTTGATCCGGCATCCAGAAGCTGAACGACTTGATGATTAACTGGATTCCGGGCCAAGCCCGGAATGACGTCGTAGGATATACCGAAATAGAATAAATATTTGAAACTTACGACCAAAGTATACCTTCGGCCAAACCCATACGGGACCGGCATAGCCTGTTCCACATGACCACGTTCATAAGCCGTGGGTTTCAACATCAAACTAAAGCGCTTCCTTCCCGGATTCGCCCGTACGAATACGAATGGCCTCTTCGATGGGCGTTACAAATATTTTTCCATCCCCGATTTCTCCCGTGTGAGCCTCTTGCTGAATAATCTTTATAATGTCGGGTACCATCGCTGCATCTGCGGCAATTTCCACTTTGATCTTTGCAACAAAATCCACCTGGTATTCCGCACCGCGATAGACCTCTTTGTGTCCGCGCTGCCGACCGAACCCTTTGACCTCCGTAATGGTCATGCCTTTGACGCCTACCTGTGACAATCCCTTTTTCACCTCATCCAGTTTGTAAGGCTTTATGATGGCTTCTATTTTTTTCATGATCTCACTCCTTTAATGATGTATCAGATATTGTAGGCAGCCTCCTCGTGCTGCGAAATATCCAGACCGCTTCTCTCGTCCCGAATATCCACCCGAAGTCCGAAAAGCCTGTCTACGATTTTCAGCAGGATGTAGCTTACAATAAAAGCATAAACGATGGTAACCAAAATGGCCACGCACTGCACCCCCAGCAAACGGGCATTTCCGAAAAAGAGACCGTCAGCACCTCCCGGATTTACGGCGACACTCGCCAGAAGACCTGTCAGCACCAACCCCAGAACGCCACTGACACCGTGAATCCCCACCACATCCAGGCTGTCGTCATACCCAAAACGGTTCTTGGCCATCACACCCAGATAACACCCCACACCCGCCAGAACGCCGATAAGCGCCCCGGAAAGAGGCCCCACAAAACCGGCAGCCGGTGTCACGGTGGCAAGCCCAGCCACCGCGCCGCTGGCACCCCCCAGTGTCGTAGCCTTCCCCGTCATCTTCCATTCCATGCCAATCCATGCCAGCGTTCCGGTGGCCCCCGCCAAATGGGTCGCCACAAAAGCACTCCCCGCCAGCGCACCTGCCGCCAGGGCACTTCCCGCATTGAACCCGAACCATCCAAACCACAACAGCCCTGTTCCCAGGAGCGTCATCGGCAAATTATGGGGCCGGAGTTCTTCTGAGCCGTACCCCGCCCGCTTCCCCAGAATCAAAGCCGCAGCCAGGGCGGCCACACCCGATCCCAGATGAACGGCAACACCGCCGGCAAAATCGAGAGCACCCAAACGTCCCAGCCAGCCGCCGTCACCCCAAATCCAATGGACCAGCGGATTGTACACGAATGTGGCCCACAGAAGGCTGAACAGCAGAAAAGGGCCAAATCGCATCCGCTCGGCAAAAGCCCCTGTAATGAGGGCCGGCGTAATGACAGCAAACATGCACTGATAAATCATGAATACCTGATGGGGAATGGTACTGGCATAAACCGGGTGCGGTTCCAGTCCTACGCCCCTTAAGCCGAACCACTCCAGTCCACCGATAATACCCCATTTGTCCGGACCAAAGGCCATGCTGTAACCCCACAGAACCCATTCCACACTGATCACGCCGATGATAATAAAACTCTGCATGATGGTTCCCAAAGCATTTTTACTTCTGACCATGCCCGCATAAAACAGTGCCAATCCGATGGTCATGAGCATCACCAGCGCCGCACAGATCAAAATAAATGTGGTATCCCCCGTATTCATAGATATCTCCCTTACTTTGTTGGCAATCTCTATTTCATTTATAAGCATTATCCCTTCTGAACTTCTAAATATTGGCGCCAAAAGTTAGAACAGGCTTACAAAAAAAACAAGAAGAAAAGATGAAATCCACAATTTTGAAGGGGAACCGCCAATTTTGCGTACAAAGATGTAGAGGAATGGAAATACGATAATGTTACAAAAGCCGGTAGACGGTAACGGGTTGACTGAAGCCCTTCACCCGACAAGAAGGCTGTTGTTCCATTGGGGGCGGAACATTCAGCTGTTTTACGGTTTCTTGGCTCACAAGAATATCACATCCCATATTTCGGGTCAGCCCTTCAATACGGGCCGCCACGTTGACCGTATTCCCGATGAGACAGTAAGCGGATTGTTCCTCGCTACCGGAGTTTCCCGCCAGAACGCTCCCCGAATGGACCCCTATGCCGTGGGCAAACGGCACCTTTCCTTCGGCCTTTCTTTCCCGGTTGAGGACTTCCAAGGCTTTGCGCATCTCAAGGGCTGCGTGGACCGCCGCATCCGCATGGGTCTCAAAATAGATGGGCACGCCGAAAACCGCCTCAATTTCATCGCCCGCAAATTGAATCACCAGGCCCCGCTGCGAGCGAATCGCCTGCTGCATACGGGTAAAATAAATTCGCATGGACCGCATGACTTCTTCGGGCGGGTTGTTTTCCACGAAGGGGGTGAAATTCTCCAAGTCCGCAAACATGACCGTGCCTTCCCGTCTCTCTCCTTCCAGGGGAATACGGCCCGAAAGGATTTCATCCCGAATCTCGGGGGTCACATAACGGCCGAAAGCGGTGCGGAGGGTTTTTCGTTCTGCCAGCCCTTGAATCATGGCGTTGGCGGAATCCCCCAAAACACCGATTTCGTCGTTGCTCACCACCTGGATACGGGCATTGTAATCCCCTTCTCGAATCCGCGCGTTCACCTGCAGCATATTTTTGAGAGGTGCCACAATGGATCGAACCACCAGCCGGTTCAGCACGCCCGCGCTGGCCAGAAAAATGCCGCTCAGTACCACAGCAAAAAGAATGATTCTCAGACCGTACTCCTGAGCCGACATGGATCCGGGCACCAGCTCCAGTTGTACCGTAACGAGGGTAACCAGTAGAATAACCAGGGGAAGCACCGTCCCCATGCCGTAGAACCACCGAATGCGACGTCCGATGACCAGCCGCTGGCCGCCCTTCAAGGCAGCGAGCCGGCCTTCGGGAAAGAACAGAGGGATCAGGCCTTTCCGGCAATATTCCTCGATGCGATAAAAGGCGACGGAAGAGGTAATAAACCCCACCATGCTGGCGCGAATGGCGAAGACCGCCGCCGTGCGGGCATCCATGAACCGGATCAGATAGGCTGCCAGAAAAATCAGGGCGGGAAAAAACACCCACATCCCCACATAGATTCCCACAAAAATGAACGGAACGTTAATAATCCGCCGGCGAGCCTGCTCCATATTCGTGTCCGTCACATGAAGGCCGCTCTTCATTCGTACCAGGCAACGCCGGATGGGACGGAGAAGACCCCGCATGATAAAAAGGGATGGGAACGCAATCGAAAGAATGATGAGGAACAATATGGCGAGCCGTCTGGCCACAACGGGCACATAGGAGGATCCTGCAGTCGCTCTCAGATCGGCGAATCGCTCAAAAATAAAATCCGTGGGCGTAGCCACGTTGAGCACAAACACAATGGCCACGCCGATGGCCATGGCCTTCATGCTGATAACGTAGAAGCCGCTCAGAGAAACTTCCAAAGCGTTGATCTCTTCCCTTTCCCCGGTTTGCGTTCTTTTAGTCATATCCCCCCGCGATTTGGAACGGCGATTCAATTGGCGCCCCATTATGCCACGATGGCCCTTAAGGCGAAAGGGGAATTCCCCCAAATCTTGAAATCCCGGTCCAAGGATGGTACGCTCCAAGAAAACAAGAGAGGAAATTGCTTTGCCGAAAATGATTCGAACCCGCGGAATTATCGTTCTTGCCGCCCTTATCACCTTTTCGGTGATCTTCATCCATGGCCCGACTTCCCGCGCCGTCGCCCTGGAACCGGACCGAACCCTGACCTATTGGCGGGGGGAGGTTCGAAACATCTTGCTGGATTACATTCGGTGCGTCTGCACGCCTGGATCGAGGGATTTCATCCCGTCAAAAGACCGTGTGGCCGTCTTTGACATGGACGGCACCCTGATGAGCGAGAAACCCTTTCCCTATGTCTTCGATGCAGCCTTTCGCTACATCCTGCAAAACAAAGATGAATTATATGAAAAAGGCCCTCAATACAAAGCCCTGTGTGAAGCTGCGCAAAGGCGGGATGTGGCCTACTTTCGGAAACATATTGCGCAAACCTTCGCTCTCCCGTTTAAAGAGAAAACCTATGGGGTCTTCCGCAACTGGTGCCTCAACGTATTTGAAACGCAAATCAATTCCCTTAAAAAGCGGCCGCAGAAGGATCTGATTTTTAAGCCCATGATAGAACTCATTGACCTGCTTCAAGCGCGTGGGTTTCAGGTCTACGTGGTGTCCGGCTCCCTGCAGTTTGCCATCATGGCTATTAGCGAGAAATACCTGCATGTAGATGAAAGTCATTGTATCGGTAGCATGGTGCAGGCCCGGGCAAAAAAAGAAGGGGAAAAAACCGTTTTTCTTCGTGAAGAATTACAGCCACCCGCCAATGTAAACAGCGGAAAGGCCATGCGGATCATGATGCGAACAGGCCAGGCACCGGTCCTCGCCTTCGGCAACTCCATGGGAGACACCTGGATGCTCGATTTCACCGCTTCCTCCCCCTACCGACACATGGCCTTTGTCATAGACCATGATGACCCTCGGGAATTCGTCTACCATCACCCGGCCCTTTTGAAACGGGCAAAAGAAAAGGAATGGGTTGTCATCAGGATGAAAGAAAGCTTCAAGACCATCTACGGGAAGTGACGAAAAAGGTATTTATCGATTCTTTCCAGCCGCTACCGATTTAACCTCCGGCAACAATACTCTCTTGATGCCATGTTTTTTTCGATAGGTCATCACCATTTCCAGAAGTTCTTCACCATATTTTTCAAGGGTCTTCTTCCCCACCCCTTTGATCTTTTCGAGATCCATTCCGTTGTCGGGCAAACTGATGGCAATCTGAATGAGGACCCGTTGATGAAGGATCTGAAAATGCGCAACGTTTTGTTCCTTTGCTTTTCGGGAACGCCATTGCTTAAGCTGGTGGAACAATTCCGCATGTTCCATGTCGCTTTCTCCGTAGTCAGGGACCTGCGACTTCCTTTCCTTTTCAGGTGAAAAGTCGATTTCGGCATTGGATAAGGCATGAAGATATTGAGAGGGTGAAAATTCATTTTCACACGATTCTATGCCGGCAAGCTTTGCCACGGTTTCCTGTTTGAAGTAATTCAGGGCGTTGCCGATCTGCTTGCCAAGTTCCCTGTTATCCGTCTCCGCGCGAAGATTTTGAACAACATCCCTCAAAATCAGGGAAAATTTATTCTGAAACCAGTTGGATGCCTTACCGATACGGTCCAAAATATGGGCATCGGATTCCGGCAGGACTTCTTGCTTAAAGAGGGTCCGCAATTGCCGTTTGAATTTTTCACCCACTGAAAAGATGTCCCTTTCGGCCATCTCCTGCAATCGGCCCATATCCGATACCCCGCTTACCTCGACCAACCCCTCATTTCCCTTTAGAAGTCGAACCAGAAACTGGAGGCGATGGCGCAGCGATTTGAAATCAAAGCATTCCAGCAGCAACTGCTGCTGGTACGCCACTTTGGCGGCCCGAAGCCCACTATGGGAGGGCGGATTTCCCCTGGCCGCTGCAACAAAGGAAAGGACCGCCTCGTCGGTTGAAATTCCCCGTGATCGGAATTTCAGAAACCTCGCCGGGGCACTTGATACGAATTTCCTGCCTGGAAATGCTTTTGATTTTGCCGATCTTCCCGTTGAAATACCGTTTTTCGCCGGAGGCATCATTCCGGAGGAACA
>JAJDOH010000306.1 GCA_022340265.1 Deltaproteobacteria bacterium
CCCGAAGCCCACTATGGGAGGGAGGATTTCCCCTGGCCGCTTCGACGAATGAAAGGACCGCGCCGTCGGTTGAAATTCCCCGTGATCGAAATTTCAGAAACCTCGCCGGGGTACTTGATACGAATTTCCTGCCTGGAAATGCTTTTAATTTTGCCGATCTTCCCGTTGAAATACCGTTTTTCGTCGGAGGCATCATTCCGGAGGAACATCACTTGCACCTCTTTTTTGAGCACCAGTTCGCCAGGGGCCGGAAAGGTGTGTTCGGGAAAATCTCCGGAAACCTCGGCACCGAAACGGTATGCTTTTCCCGGCAATGCCGCAAGCCGGGTCTCATTGATGTCATCAGCGCCGCGATTATGGGTGGTCAGGGTGATATAGCCCTGGCCCTCTTCGGGGGTAAAATTTTTGATATAGCGTTGGTTCAACGCCTCAATGGCAGCGCCATTAAGACAATTGTCCCGAACCCGGTTCAGGAGTTTTATAAATCGGGCATCTGATTGGCGATAGATGTGCTGCAATTCAATGGTCACCACATCCGTCTCTTCCAGGGCATGGCTGCTGAAAAAATAAACCGACGCATAATGACGCCTCAAAAGCTGCCATTCATCCAGCTTCGCCACGGGAGAAAGCTGATGAAGATCCCCGATCATGAGGAGTTGCACACCGCCGAACGGCAGATTATTTCGACGGTGTTGCCGCAACACCGCATCCACGGCATCCAGCAAATCGGCACGTACCATACTGATTTCATCAATCACCAAAAGATCCAGGCTTTTGATAATCCGTTTCTTTTCTTTGCTGAACCGGAACATGCGTTGCCGGCTCTTACTGGAGGCTTCGCCGCCGGGAAGGAAAGGACCAAAAGACAACTGGAAAAAGGAATGAAGGGTAACGCCCCCTGCATTTATGGCCGCAACCCCGGTCGGCGCTGTAACAATCATCCGTTTTGCGGTATTCCCTTTCAGGTTGTGCAGGAAGGTGGTTTTGCCCGTCCCTGCTTTTCCCGTTAAGAAAACGTTACAGCCCGTGTACTGAACGAACTCCCGGGCCAAATCCAGTTCATGATTTGTTAAGGATTCGAAAGCCATTTTCGGGTTTTCCCTAAACATTGTTCCAAACCAATTTGCCGGGCGACATTGATCGGCTGATCGTATGAATGAATTGACGCGCCAATCAAGCCTTATGGAGTGATTCTCCCAAAATATGTGCAGTTAGATCCCTGCCGACGGCGGATGGATTGAATCACTTCATCGAGCTGTTGAAGAAATCGTGAACGGTCGCGCTTATTAAGTGGCGGCGGTCCTCCCATCATCTCTCCCGCATCTCGAAGTTCCGTCAGCAGGTTCCGGGTCGCCACGGACTGCCCGATATTATCTTCCGTAAACCGCTTTCCCGTTGGGCCAATGACCTGTGCGCCTTTGCTCAGGCAGCGCTGCGCAAGGGGAATATCGCCGGTAACCACGATGTCGTGAAGTTGTGCGTGTTCCGCAATCCAATCGTCGGCCGCATCCAATTCACTCCCCACAATTTGGAGGGCAATCCACGGTTCTTCGGGAACACGCATCCGCGCGTTGGCCACCAATGTAACACAAAGCCGAAATCGGCCGGCAACGCGGTACACTTCTGGTTTGACGGGGCAAGCATCAGCATCGACGAATATGTGCAGCAAATAAACCTCCCGACCATTTATACCTGGTCAACGGGTTAACGAAAAGTTCTCCGGCGCCGCCTTCTGGCTGTGCCACCCACACCCTTTCAAGCGGCTCATTTTCACTCAAAGAAGAACCCCCAGAGAAATGTTATCCTTCGGGGGTTCTCCTGCGTTGGGGTTGCGTGATTTCTGAGTTTACTGGATGCCGCCATTCATCATATTCCATACACCTTTGATTCGGGACGGCCTGTCAGCCAGAATGGGCACTTTTTTATCCGGAATCGGATTGGCGATTTGAAATTTTCCAGCGTTCCAGATGCCTTTGACACGAGTGGGCCGATCAGCGGGCATGGGCGTAAAGGACGGGTTCGGTTGTGCCTTGAATTCAGTCCGGGCAGTATCCTGCATGGCCGTCATCCCCTGGATCCGGGCATACAGCGCCGTGGGGATATCGACCGACCTTATCAAAGAAACCGCCTCTATGACCAGGAAAGGGACCACGAAAACAAAGAGGAAAATCAACAGCAGAATTTTTCCGAATTGTTTGTTGGTCTCATACACCTGCAGATAAATACGGCTGATGGATTCTGCCATGTGAAACACCCCCTTTCGGTTAAAGGGTTGTTTGTAGGTAAGACCGCCAAAGAGCAAACCGGCGACCACAGCTGTTCACCCGGGACCCGTAGAAAACGGATCCGCCTCGGGCGTTAAATTAGAATAACTCCAAAAAGATCGTATTTGCAAGTGAAAATAATTATTGCCTGTCCCTCATGGTATATCCAATCGGGTGCAAACAGGGGAATACCGGATGTATCCCGGAATCAACCCTGAAATCCCGGTGCACTAAAAACTTAGAAACTTCGTATCAGAACGCACGGTAAAGGGCGATATAATAGGAAAATTGGTTGGTTGAAATATTCGTCAAACCCCGACCAGCCGAAAAGAGAATCTGGAAGCCGCTCACAAGCGGAAGACCGCCGCCCACGTTAAAGCCGAAACTGGACTCCCCATCCACCGTATCGGCCGTCTGGTAAAAGACTTCCCCTCCCAGATAGAAGCTATCGGAAAATGCATATTGCAACAGGATGCCAGAGAACCAATAATTCTTGTTCTCAGGTCCGGGATTGATCCAATAACCACCCCCTCCATAGGTGGTCCATTTGCCGAAGTCTTTCTGGAGCCAGATGGGAAGGAAACACTGGACCTTTCCATTGCCCAAACCTTCGTTCTCATCCCCCGTGGGAATTTCCACAAGAGGGAATGTGCCGATCATCGGAAGGAGATCAGTTTCGTGAACGAAGCGGTATTTTAATCCGATCTCGGTGTCGCCATAGCCGAAATGTGAGCCCCCGTTTTCCGGCGCGTCATAGGCCATGGGAACGATCAGGTGCACCATCATATCGGGCTGGAAGCCGTAGTTTAATTCCACGGCAGGCCCCACGCCGCTCGTCCCCCTATCATCGCGTGTCCCGGTCGAAAACAGGTATACCTCACTGTGGCGGTATCCGATCGGCACGGGATCGTCAGTTCGAAAAGGCGGTCCCGCCAGTGCCACAGCCGTTGGAAAGTGCCACAGAATCATCATTAAGAGGACCCTATTTACCGTTTTCCACCAAGGATCCATACAATATATCTCCATGCCGGCCGAGAGGCGAGCAATATGAAGGCGTACTACAGAGATGCTGGAGTCTCATATGAAACTTCGCCTGTATTAACTTCTGTGGGAGCGACGTCCCGCCGCGACATTCGGCTCAGGTCACGGCTTGAAGCCGCTCTCGCAAGAAGGAAGTTGGAAAAAGTCCAGACCTTGAACACCCAGCTGACAGCCACGGCAATTAACTGAAAGCGCTCTTTCATTGACAGCTCAGGGCGACACCTGAAACGCAAGGTCCATGACGGCTATTTCCCGGAGCGTGTAGCGGGACGCGCTTCCCCGGCGCGTTGCCAGGGCCATCGCCCTTCCACTTCCAACTGCAGGGCCATGCTCAGAAAAGTACGAATCAGTACGATCAGTCCAAGGACCAAGACGTTATTCAAAGTCGGTGATACAACGACCGTCCGAATAATATCGCCGGCCACCAGGAATTCAAGTCCCAGCAGAATGGCCCGGCCCAGGTCCTGTCGGTACATGCTATATGCGTTGACGGGTCCCTCCTGATGACGAAAGAGGAACCGCCAGGTAGCGGCGAGTGCGCCGACGACAATGAGTAAAACACCTACGGCATCCACCGCCGTCCCGATATAGTCCATAATTTCACGGTAGTCGACCATCACGCTCCTCTGGCACTTGGTCCGCCTATGTTATCGGCTGTTTTTCTTTGCAATATGGTCCACCACCTGGCGGACGTCCGTCAAACATCAGCGACCTTTTGGATTTTTCCGGGCGCAATCACATCCACCGGTTTTCTTCTCGTTTGCAATTTTATCGAGGATTATTGACCGGCCGTTATCCATATAGTCTTTTTCTATTTCTTTCCTCGTATGATGAAAGCAAAAGCACACCAGGTCATTTTCTTCGAATACATTTCTCTCCTTTTGGAAAGGGTCAATCTTGATCATACATTTCCCCACATCCTATCAGGATGATTTAGGTGGACCCGATTACAATTGTACTCCCACCGCGTTACAGACTCTCGGAAACGAGAATCTTCCCTTGTGACGTTAGGATTTCCGTCCCTGTGGAGTCACTCACATATCCCGCAAGAGAAACGATATCTCCTCCAAGTTTCTCGTTCCACACCACGTCCATGACCTCCCAACGAAACAGCAGAACATCTCCGGGTCGCGCGGGGCCTTTGAATTTCAAAGAGAACTCCAGGCCAACCATCGATGTGCGCTCGGAGAAGTAGTTTGCCGCTTGTGCCAACAGAATTGATGCGCAGTGTGGCCCACTCGCAATGATTCCTCCGAAGCGCGACGCCTCTGCAGCGGGCCTGTCATGATGTAGGGGATTTAGATCGCCAATCAAATGCGCAAATTCGGAAATCGTCTCTTCATCCATGATCTCTGTGTGCTCGAAGATCTCACCGATGCGTGCGTACATAATTATCTCTGGACCGAACGTGGCCTTCGGCCGCGAGCGAAGCAAGTCGGACTGAAAGGCGATATGCGATTATTTATCCATTTTATCCACATAGTTAAAATCATTGTCAGGCCAATTTTTAATTGAGTAGTTTGCCGGATCCGGGGACATCTGTGATAATTTTCGGCAATATCTTCAGAAATTACGTAGAGTCCCCGGAATTCCCGCAAGTTTCGCTGTTTTCATCTCCACGGTGATCATTTTGGCGCCAAGCCTGCTGTTTTTGGTGCTCCTTAAATTCTTTAAGAACATACTTGCCGGGAAAATCTGCATGAGAAAGATAGCTTAACGTAGTTTTGACAAAGGAATCCATCATGTCTAGGAGCATCGCGTCCTTCTCCCGCTCGTCGATATAGTGGCGTTCTCTTTTCTCTTGGAAACGAACGATTTCCCCCACTGCATCTCTGATTTCCTCAACACTGTAATTTGAAAGCAGCTGATTTGTTGACCGCAAATTGGTCAGTGGAATATCGATCCGTACAATCATTCCAACGTACCATCGATCGCCGGCCAGTTTACGGGAAATATCGTAAATTTCTAATTTCAAACCATTGTTGAGGTACATCGTTTTCATCAATGTCTGTTCCATTTTCGATTCACCAAAAGGGTCACGTCTGCTGTTGACTGTTGCACAATGTCTTTTCTATGTCTTTCACACGCAACCTCAGCCTGCGGTTCACCGATATCTCTCTTTTCATTTTTTCGATGACGCTGCTCACGGAGCTGTACTTGGCGATACCAAA
>JAJDOH010000010.1 GCA_022340265.1 Deltaproteobacteria bacterium
AGGTGAGCTGGATTCCTTCCTGGGGCCGGGACCGAATTTACAGCATGATTGCCAATCGGCCGGACTGGTGTATTTCGCGCCAGCGTTCCTGGGGGGTTCCCATTACGGTATTCTTCTGCCGAAAGTGCGGTGAAGTGGTCATCAGCCAGGAAATTATCGATCATGTGGCGGAAATGGTTGAAGCATCGGGCGCGGACATCTGGTTCACGGCGTCAGAAGAAGAATTGCTGCCTGAAAACACCACCTGTCCGGCTTGCGGCGAAAAGGATTTTGAAAAGGAAACCGATATTCTGGATGTATGGTTTGATTCCGGTGTGAGTTACGCGGCGGTCATGGAAAACCGTCCCTATCTGGACAGCCCGGCCGATCTATACCTTGAAGGAAGTGATCAGCACCGTGGATGGTTTCACAGCTCGCTGCTCTGCTCGGTGGGTACTCGGAACCAGGCGCCCTATCGCAATGTGCTGACCCACGGATTCGTGGTGGACGGCAAGGGAAAAGCCATGCACAAATCCGCAGGAAACGTGATTCCCCCCGAGTCCCTCATCAAGAGTTACGGGGCCGAAATCCTGAGGCTCTGGGTGGCGGGGGAGGATTACCGGGATAATATCAGGTTATCAAAGGAGATCCTGCAGCGTTTGACGGATGCCTACCGGCGTATTCGCAATACCTGCCGGTACCTTTTGGGAAACCTTCAGGATTACGACCCGGAAACCGATGCCGTTTCTTATGAGCAGATGGAAGAGTTGGATCAATGGGCGTTGCATCAGCTGCAGGGGTTAAATGACCGTATTCTGAACGCCTATGAGAGTTTTGAATTTCATCTGGTCTATCACCATCTTCATAATTTTTGCGTTCTGGATCTTTCTTCATTCTATTTGGATATTATCAAAGACCGGCTTTATACCTCCCCTCAAACGGCGATTTCAAGACGGTCCGCCCAGTTTGCCATGAATGAAATTCTGGAGACCCTGGTGAGGCTCATGGCGCCGGTTCTTTCTTTCACGGCGGATGAAATCTGGCAGTACATGGGAGGAAAAGATCGTGCCGCCAGTGTTCACGCCGATCTATTTGTGCCGACGAAAAAGAAGTTTGTGAATCCCGATCTGGCCAGACGGTGGGAAGATATTATCAGTGTTCGAAAAGAGGTGACCAAAGCCCTTGAACTGGCACGCAAGGAAAAAATCATCGGGCATCCGCTGAGCGCGGCGGTGACGTTGGGTCTTTCGAAGGACCTTCGAGAGAAGCTGACGGACTACGTGGACCGGTTGAGAACTATTTTTATCGTTTCATCCGTGACGCTGGTTGACGTGGCGCAACTTGACGCGGGGATTGAAAGCGAGACGGTTTCCGGGCTCAAAGTGCTTGTGGCGCCGTCCACCGATACCAAGTGTGAACGGTGCTGGATGCACGATTCATCGGTGGGCGATGACCCTGAACATCCAACCATATGCGGGCGATGCCGAAACGTTCTGGACATAATTACCAGTTGATCATCTGGCCGGCGTTGTTGGTCGTCTGTCTGGATCAGGCGACCAAGATCGCCGTGTTAAAAGGGCTCAGGGTCTATGAAAGTGTGCCTCTTATCGGCGGATTTTTCAACCTGGTCCATGTGCGAAACCGGGGCATGGCCTTTGGATTCATGAATCGACCGAACATGGATTTGGGCTTCTGGATCCTGGTTTTTGCCACAATTATCGCCATTTTTTTGCTGTTGTTCTGGTTCCACCGCATGAAGGGCGAGAGCAACTGGACGACCCTTGGCCTTTCGCTCATCCTGGGGGGGGCGCTCGGGAACCTCATTGACCGCGTCAGACTCCACGAAGTGATTGATTTCCTGGATTTCCATGTGGGTGCCTGGCACTGGCCCGCCTTTAATGTAGCAGACGCAGCCATTACCGTGGGCGCCTTTATGGTGGGACTGAGTCTATTCCTGGCGGCGCCCGAAAAAAAAACCGCTTGAGAAACCGATAACGGATGACCTGCCACCCAGTTCATGTTTCCTGATCTTTTTTCTTTCGGACCGGTTACGTTTCATACCTATGGTCTCTCATTTTGCGCAGCACGGTTTCCCTTTTCATTAAAAAATACCGGGGTGACGAACGGGCGGCGTTGTTGGACGATGCCATGAGCCTCATTCAGGGCGTGTCCCTGGTGATGCTGGTTTGGGCGGTTGCTTCACTGTATATTTTGAAATCAAGAGGGAGGCCGCCCGGAGATATTGAAAGTTGGAAATTGTCCCCTGTTGACTTCAGATGCGCTTATAGTATAATTTTCGTCCATAGGGCGGCCTTTTTGTTGCTAAGCCCACAACCTTAAACCCTGATTGCGCTTGATGTCTCCATTTCAGGTGCCACAAGGCATTTCTTGATGAAACTCTTCCTTAAAATTCTGCTCATTCTTTTTTCCGTTGCCGTGGTATTCGGGCTTAGTATTGGCGCCTATTTTGCTTATCTGTGGTCCAGCAACCTTCCATACGTGGGTTCCGTCAAAGATTACAGGCCGCCGGTGATCACCCGGATCTACAGTGAGGACGGCGGGATCATCGGAAGGCTCTGGGAAGAGAAACGAACGGTGGTGCCCGTTTCAGAACTGCCTGCACACTTGATCAATGCTTTTATCGCCGCGGAAGACGCACGCTTTTTCGAACACCAGGGCGTGGATATTCAGGGCATCCTCCGTGCGTTTTTGAAGAATCTCTCGGCGGGAAAGGTGGAGCAGGGGGGGAGCACCATCACCCAGCAGGTGACCAAATCACTGATTCTAAAGAACGTCAAGAAGACCTATCGGCGCAAGGTTCGGGAGGCGATCCTCTCCGTCCAACTGGAAAAAGCGTTTTCTAAAGAACATATCCTGTTTCTTTATCTCAACCAGATCTATTTGGGACACGGTGCCTATGGCGTGGAGGCGGCGAGCCAGACTTATTTTCACAAACCCGCAAAGGAATTGACACTGGCGGAAGCTGCACTTCTGGCGGGCCTGCCCCAGGCGCCGGCCCGGTATTCACCGGTTTCCCATTTCAAGCTGGCCAAAGCCCGGCAGAAATACGTCCTTTCCAGGATGTATGAAGGAGGGTTTATCACCGAAGCCGAGCGGGATCAGGCGCTTGAGGCCAACCTTGTAATTTATGGGAAAGATACGAACACGTTTGAGCGGGCACCCTATTTCACTGAACATGTGCGGCGCTATCTGCTCGAAAAATATGGGAAAGATCTCCTTTATCGCGGAGGCTTGAAGGTTTACACCACGCTGGATCTCAAAATGCAGGTTACGGGCCGTGAGGCGCTTAGGCGGGGTTTGGCGGAACTGGATAAACGGGAAGGGTACCGGGGGCCCCTGAAACATCTTTCAGCGGATGAGATGAAGGATTATAAAATCAAGGCAATAAAGGAATTCTCCCTTTTAAATCCCAAGGTGGATTCGGTGGTGGAAGGCCTGGTTGTAAAAGTGGACGACAAAGGTAAAGAGGTCTCGATTCAATTGGGAAAAGCGTTGGCCCGCCTGCCGCTTAAGGAGATGAAATGGGCCAGAAAGCCGGACAAAGAGGTTGCATATTATGCCGCCCGTGTGAGGAAACCCTCTGCCGTGTTGGCACAAGGCGATGTGGTCCTGGTGCGACTTCTCGAAAAATATGGTGATGATGCACCCAAGGAAAAAGGTGATGGGAAAAAAGAAAAATCCCAACAAAAGCCAGACGGGTTTACCTGGCTGGCAGCGTTGGAACGGGAACCGGCAGCACAGGGGGCGTTGGTCTGTCTGGATGCGGAAACAGGGGAAGTCAAAACCATGCTGGGGGGTCGCAGTTTTGATGAGAGCCAGTTTAACCGGGCCATACAATCCCGACGACAACCGGGTTCCGCTTTCAAGCCTTTGATCTATTCCGCGGCGATAGATCGAGGGATGACCCCGGTGACCGTTATCATGGATTCGCCTTATGTGTCCGCTCCCAATGCTGCCGGGGAGGTATGGAAACCGAAAAACTATAAGAAGAAATTCTACGGACCCACCCTGATCCGGACGGGTCTCGTCAAGAGCCGGAATGTGATTACCGTCAAGATACTCAACAAGATCGGCGTGAATTATGCCATCGATTATGCGAGGAAGATGGGGATCGAATCGCATCTGACCCCAAACCTTTCCCTGGCGCTGGGGTCATCGGGCGTGTCGCTCATGGAACTGACCCGCGCATACGCCACCTTTGCCAATGGCGGAATGCTGGTGACACCTTTCTTTGTCAAACG
>JAJDOH010000053.1 GCA_022340265.1 Deltaproteobacteria bacterium
AATCGCGGGATTCACATGACGCACATGAAGAACTCCTCTGGATTTTCACCGTGGCCTTTCGTCCTGAAATTTTATCAATAATACCCCGTTCGGTAATCATGTGTGGTCATGCTCCTTATTTTCAAGTATGATAACCACGAAATGCATAAAAATCAAACACGAACAAAACGTTCCCCATGACAGCATCCTTTAAAGTTCCCAAAATTGAAATCGAAAGACGTATTCATTATACCCAGGAAAGCCTCAGGAAAATAAGTATTGACGCCCTTCTTGTGGTTCAGCGGGTGGATCTGCTCTATTTCGCAGGAACAGCGCAAAACGGATTTCTCTATATTCCCGCTCAGGGAGATCCACTCCTTCTGATTAAACGGTTCGCCCCCCGAGCCAGAGAAGAATCGGCCATTCCCCATATCATCGAAATTTCATCTTCCAAAGAGGTACCGGAACGAATTATCGATTTTGATGGCCGGCTGCCCGAAACCTTTGCCTTTGAACTGGACGTCCTTCCCGTCGCCCATTTTGATTTCTACAGACAGCTTTTTCCCGCAAGACGGTACGTGGACGGATCTCCGCTCATTCATGCGGCCAGAAGCCTCAAATCTCCCTGGGAAATCGATCAGTTGGACAATACGGCAAAGCTTTCGGCCAGAACCTTTGAATACATGAAAAACCATCTGAAGGCCGGGTATACGGAGATGGAATTTGCAGGCCTCTTTGAAGCCTTTGCCAGAAAAATAGGGCACGGTGGAAAACTGCGGGTGCGGGATTACCAGTCCGAGGTCTATCCATGGCATGTATTAAGTGGACCCAACGGCGGCAAAATGGGTCTTTTGGACTCTCCCTTCAGCGGGGAAGGAACCAGTGCAGCTTTTCCCGTGGGTGCGGGTTTCCGGAAGATGTCCGCCCATGAACCGATCCTGATTGACCTGGGCTTTGTATACAACGGGTACCACATGGACGAAACCCGTATGTTCGCCATCGATTCCATGCCCCCGAAAGCCCTTAAAGCCTGTATGGCGACCCTTGAAATCCATGACGCCATTCTGGAAGCAGCTAAACCAGGACTCCCCATCAATCAGCTGTTTAAAATTTCCGTTCAAAAGGCCAAGGCCCTCGGCTACGAAGAAACCTATTTGGGCCCGCCCGGATACAAGGTATCTTTCGTGGGGCATGGTATTGGCCTTGATCTGGTTGAAAAACCCATCATCAGCGCCCGGAACGAAGACCTTCTTCAGAAGGGCATGACCCTGTGCATCGAACCCAAAATCAACTTCATCAACGAATTCGGCGCAGGCATCGAAAGTGCTTTCACCATCACTGAAACCGGATCGCGAATGATCAGCCGGGTCCCCAAAAAGGTTTTTATTGTGTGAAAATCGTCCCATGAATGAAAAGTGCCATACATCCTCCAATGAAAAGATGAAAGTGCTGGAGAATCAGCTTGACCAGCACCGCATGCTGATGGATCTGGGTCGGGTGATCGTGTCCGAAATAGACATGGATGCTCTGTTCAACGTCATTATGGACCGTACCCGCCATTTCATGGGCACGGAAAAATGTTCGGTGTTTATGTTCGATTCAGAAAGAAATGAGCTGTGGTCAAGGGTTTCCACGGATCTTGAAACCAACGAGATTCGCTTTTCGGCCGACAAGGGGATTTCCGGCTGGGTCTTTCAAAACCGCCTGCCCCAGATCATCAACGACGCCTACGGTGATTACCGCTTCTACCCCGGCGTTGATCGGAAGACCCACTTTAAAACGCACAACATGCTGTGCGTTCCCCTCATCAATCGAAAGGGCGATTGCATCGGCACCCTTCAGGTCATTAATAAATCAACAGGGCTTTTTACCCCCGATGACCAGGAATTGCTTCTGGCCGTCAGCCACTACATCACCATCGCCCTTGAAAACGCAAAGCTTTATGATGATCTCAAGGTCCTGGACAAGGCCAAAGAGCGGGTCATCAACCATTTAAGTCACGAACTGAAAACGCCTCTTGCGGTGCTGGCCGCCGCATTCAAACGGCTTTATCAACTGGTGAACCCCGATGAAAACCCCAATGCCTTAAAAACCTACCAGCGTGGACGACGTCAAATCGAACGGCTGGTGAACCTGGAGATCAAAATCGGTGACATTCTGAATCAGCGCCCTGTGGCCGAGCAACTTCGCCTTCTGAGCATCATTGAAAACGCAGCCGATCTGGTGGATGCCTTCAATGACCTCTCCGACCCTCAAAAGAAAGAAATTCTGGATCTTATCTCCCAACGTCTGGACGCTCTGTTTGCCGTTTCCAAAACCAAACTGGAACACATTCAAATAATGCCTTTCCTGGAAAGCATTTTACAGGAGGCGAAAACCGGCATGGGGACAAGGGATCTTGAAATAGCGTTACGCGTGGATGATGACATTCAGCTGTTGATGGACCGCAGCGTCCTTAGAAAAGTGTTATCCGGCATTTTGAAAAACGCCATCGAAAACACGCCTGATGAAGGACTTATCGACATTCGTGCGGACCTGTCGGAAAAGGGCCTTGAAATCGCTTTTCAGGATTACGGTGTGGGGATTACGAAGACCAACCGGGATCTCATCTTCGGAGGATTCTTTCACACGCAGGACACGGATATGTATTCCTCCAAAAGACCGTACCAGTTCAACGCAGGCGGCGCCGGTGCGGATCTCTTGAGAATCAAGGTATTTTCCGAAAGGCTCGGATTTTCCGTTCGATTTGTCACCAAAAGGTGCCCTTACATCCCAACAGATACCGACCTGTGCCCCGGGCGAATATCAATCTGTAAGTTTGTAAAAGATCGTGACGGCTGCCTCACAACGGGTGGCAGTACTTTTTTTGTTTCTTTTGCTGGAGAAACAATCAACGCGCACTAACCCGATCAAATTCCGCCAGCCGCCGTTCCAAGCGCCCACCGGCGGCTCAGCTTGTAATAAAGCCCTTCCATGGCCATCAATTCCTCGTGGGTGCCCTGCTCCCGTATGCGTCCATGGTGCATCACCATGATCCGGTCCGCATCCCTAACGGTGGAGAGGCGGTGCGCCACCACCAGGGTGGTCCGTTTTTGCGCTATTTTGGAAATGGCCGTCTGTATGAGACGCTCGGTTTCAGGGTCCACGCTGCTGGTGGCTTCATCCAGAATCAGCAGGCGGGGATCATTGGCCAGGGCCCGGGCAAAGGAGAGAAGCTGGCGTTGCCCCCCTGAAAGACTGGCCCCCTGCTCACCCAGCTCCTGCAAAAAACCTTTCTCCAGTTTCTCGATGAATCCCAGGGCATTGGCGGTTTCGGCGGCGTGGCGCACCGCTTCATCTTCAAGGTCCTTCCGGCCCAGGGAAATGTTTTCCCATACGGTACCCGCAAAGATGAAAACATCCTGCATGCAGAGGCTTACAGCCTTTCGCAGGCTTTCATTGGACCATTCTCTCAGATCAATACCATCCAGCATGATACGCCCCTGGTCCGGATCGTAAAACCGCTCCACCAAACTCACCACCGTTGTTTTGCCCGAACCGGTGGCACCCACCATGGCAACGGTTTCCCCCGGTTTCACCTCAAAGGAAACATCATGAAGAACCCTCTTTTCCGGGTCATAACCAAAAGAGACATGATCAAACACCAGGTGTCCCTGAGGATGGGAAGGGTTCTGTGGAGATGCGGACTGGTGCAGCACCTCTTTTTTGTCCATGAATTCAAAGATGCGCTCCATGGAGGCCATGGCCATCTGCATGATATTATACTTTTCGGAAATATCCCGGATAGGTTTGAAAAACATCTGAATGTAACCGATAAAGGCCACCAGGACCCCCAGTGTCATTTCGTCCTGCAACACCTGCCCGCCGCCGTGCCAGATTAAAAAGGCGATGGCCAAGGCGGACAGCAGCTCCATCAGGGGCATGAACAGGGCAAAAACGCGGATCTGTTTCATGCCTGCCTGATAATTCTCCCGGTTAAGGTCTTGAAAGCGCTTCATCTGGGATGCTTCCCTCACAAACAGTTGGATGACACGCATGCCGCTGATCCGCTCCTGCAGGAAAGCGTTTATTTTGGAAACCGTGCTTCGAAGTTCCCGGAACGCTTCACGGGCCATGAAACTGAAAAAGAAGGTCAGACCGAAAATAATGGGGAGCAAAATGAAACAGAGCAGTGCCAGACGCCAGTTAAGATAGAGCAGGACACCCAGAATTCCCACGACCATGAAAAGGTCTTTAAAAACGGTAATCAGCACGGATTTGAACATTTCGTTGAGGTTTCCGATATCATTGGTGACCCGGTTGACCAGCGTCCCAACGGGATATCGGTCAAAAAACCGTAGGGTCTGTGCCTCCATCCGATCAAAGAGTTTCATGCGCATATCCTGCATGATCCGCTGACCGGTCAGCTCCATGATATAGTACTCCCAATAGCTGAGTCCCAGAGAAAGTAGAAGCAATACAAAGAAAACCCCTGCCACCCGTGTCACCCCGCTGATATCGCCGGCCCTGATTTGCAGGAGCTCCTTTTTCGGCAGACGCTCCAGTTCTTCATAGGGAACCATTGCCGCGCCGTCCGCCATTTTATAAATGCCCGGGTGACCTTCCGGAAACCACCTTGTGATTTTCCGGTCCGACCCCACCCGGTAAAGACGGTTGGAACCGAGCAGTCCCCGGGCCTTTAAAAGATGCAAATCCGCGGGATCGATCTTTTTCAGGTTCAAATTGGAGATGAAATATACGGAAGGAACCGTGCTTTTCTCCAGCAGCGGCCCGTAGCGCTCCTTTAAATCCCCGTAGGCGGGCGCGGACAGCAGCTCCCCACCGACTTCATACCAGGACGCCAGGATGTAGCGGTCAATGGCAATCTTGGTGAGATAGGGCACAGAGAGATCAAAAAGCGCCACCAGGATCGACAGCAGAAGCCCTGCCAGAACCATTTTTGTATAAGGGCGTGCAAAATGCGCCAGCCTTTTCATCAGTCTCAGATTGTAAGGCTTTCCCAGCTTCCCTTCCTCGGCGTATCCGAAATCCCCCATCATGGTGAATTCACGCCTCCGTTTTCAAGGGCCTCCCCCAGAAGCTGTTCCTCGTACAGGTCCGCATAGATTCCCCCCTGACGGATCAGGCTTTCGTGAGTCCCTTCCTCCTTCAACCGGCCTTGGTCAAGGACAAATATCCGATCCGCCCAGCGAATGGTGGAAACCCTGTGGGAGACAATCACGTTGGTCCGGTTCTGCCGAAGATCCAGAATGCGGTTCAGAATTCCCTCTTCAGTACGGGTATCCACCATGCTTAGGGCGTCATCCAGGATGAGAATTGAAAAATTCCCGGCCACTGCCCGCGCAATGGTGAGCCTTTGGCGCTGGCCGCCCGAAAGGGTGATCCCTCTTTCGCCCAGAAGCGTTTCCAGACCATCGTCCAGCGCCTCCATTTCATCGCGTATACCGGCAATGTCAAGGGCCTGCCGCACCGCTTCATCCATAGCCCTGTCACTTCCAAAGGCCACGTTGTTGTAAACGGTATCGGAAAAGATAAAGACATCCTGGCTTACGAACCCGATGCGCTCCCTGAGCGCTCTAAGCGGTATTTTTCGAATATCCCGACCGTCAACAAAAACCGTGTTTTCGGGAACATTCAGGAGTCGGGGAATGATCCGCAGCAGCGTGGTCTTGCCCGATCCCACGCGCCCAACGATAGCGGTGGTCTCTCTTGGGTGAATTTTGAAATGGACATGCTTGAGGGCATATTCCTTCCGGCCGGGGTATTGAAAATCGAGTCCGCGAAATTCAATGGACCCTGGGGCTTTTTCAAAAGGCGTTTTTGGTTCCTCTTCGCCACGGGCCGGTTTTTTTTCGCCCGCCGGGTCCTGTATCTCCGGAACCTCGTCAAGGATACCGTTGATACGCCGCATGGAAGCCGATCCCCGCTGAATCAGGCTGATCACCCACCCCATGGCCATGACGGGCCAGGTAAGCAGATTTAGATAACTGATAAACGCAACGAAATCACCGGGCGTGATGGTCCCGATGATCGTGTACCGGCCGCCCAGAAGAATCACCACCGCAAGGCCCGCATTGGTGATCAGGGTCATGAGGGGAAAAAAGAGGGCAAGGGTCCTCGCCAAGTTCATGCTTTCACCAACGTATTGCTCTCCCCGGGCATTCATTCTGTCGTATTCCCACCTCTCGCGCTGATGGGCCTTGACCACCCGGATGCCGGCAAAGCTTTCACGGGCCTGTTCCGTAAGGTCGGAAAAACTTTTCTGGACCCGCTCAAACCGCGCCGACATCTGGTTGGCAATCATCCGGGTCAGCACCACCACAACGGGGGCGGGAATCAGTGAAATAAGCGCCAGCCGCCAGTCGATGCTGATCATGAACCCGATGGCGGCGGTACCCAGCACAAAGCCGTCCACCAGCGCCACCAGTCCCATACCGCAGGCCATGCGCACCGCGTTGATATCGTTGATGGCCCGAGCCATCAGATCCCCGGTTTTCGTTCTGTGAAAAAATGAGAGGGACAAGGTTTGAATATGGCCGTAAAGACGGATGCGCAGGCCCTGCTCCACTTTCCTGGAATGACCCAGCAGCAGATGGCGCCACACATAGCGGAAAAGGGCAATACAAAGCGCAATAGTGCCTATGATTGCCGCCTGCCTGATTAAAAGTGCGCCGGTTTCCGATGTCTGAATCACCAGGAGATTGATGGCCTTCTTGATAATCAGGGGAATCATCAGTTGGAGAAAATCGACCATGAGCAGGCTCAAAACTCCTGCCGCCAGGGCCCATCGATTCTCTGCAAAATATATCCAGAGGGGTTTCAGATTGGCAAGGGTCGTTTTAAAGGAAACTTTCGCAATTTTCCGGGAACTTTGTTTCATGAAAAAGGCTTGGTTTATACCACAAAAAGAGCCCGCCCCGAAGTGACCCATGACACGATAAAAAGCGGTTATGAACCGGGTCTGGCATATGGGTCCGGGAAAGTAAGGATGGCGTCGATTATTTTTTCGTTGTTAAAAATGCATCCTGTTATTATATTTAAGCATTGTCAAGACAAAACTTGGAACATGAATTCAGGAGTTTGTATCAAACGGCCATGAGCATCAGATTGATTGCAAAAGACCTCTACCAACTGATTCGAGAAGTCGAACACTTGGAGACGCAGATCCGAAACACCCCTTACGAAAACCAGTCGGATATGAAAGATCGCCTTAGAAAACTACGTGCGGAAAGAAACCGCATGCGGAAAGTCCTTGAAGGTTGCAAGGACCCCAAATGAAATAAAGACCCATGAAACGCATCACCCTAAAAACCATATGCCTATTGACAGCCTCCGTTTTCGCTCTTCTGTTACCCCTGTGCGTTTCAATTTCGTTGGCTGATGAGGACTTTCACATTATTTCGGCCAGATACGGCGTTCCGGGCAACTATTGGGATGTCACCCAGACCCTCAAGGGTTTCGTGTCGGATCATGCCATCAGCATGCAGGTCACCAACCAAAACCTTGACGCGGACCCGGCGCCCGGAAAAGAAAAAGAGATGGTGGTGGTTTATCAAAGTCATGATGCAAAAGTGGAACTACACGTTCCGGAAGGCGACTGGTTCGTGGTCCCCAGCCCTAACGCGGGTTATCAACCGCCCCACCATGGTCCCGGCAAACTGGAGATCATCAGAGCCCTTTATGGGGCGGAGGGGAAATACCGGATTGTCACCGGGGACGTTCAGAACCACGTTCAAAACAACAACATCAACATGCTGGTTTCCAATGAAAACCTGGGCGGCGACCCGTCACCCAACCACGAGAAGGAATTCGTCGTGATTTACCAAAAACAGGGCCGTGAATACGGCACTCACCTTCATGAAGGAAGTTGGTTCATCGTCACCGACTAAACCTCGGGCAGATAGGCAACCGCCCAGGCTCCCGGGCCGCAGTGGGTGCCGGTGGTCAGGCTGAGGGGTTGCAGAAAGACCTCGGCCCGAGGAAAGGTCTCTCTAACGGCCCCCTTGAATTCATGCTCCACCAGGGACCGGTTATCCGTGTATTGAAGCATGATTAACGGAGATTCTGAATCCTCCAATGCCTCTTTCAGTTTTGACAAGGCAAAGTTGATCTGCTGGTCTTTGTTCCGCACCACGCCGACTTTCTTAACCCCGTCCGCCGCCGGACTGACCACCGGTTTAACGTGGAGCATATCGCCGAAAAAAGCGCCGGTTTTTGAAATTCGGCCGCCTCTGGCAAGATAGTGAAGCTTTTCAATGAAAATCAATTCCTCAACCAGCGTTTGCGCTTTTCCGGCGTATTGGATGACCGATCCGGGATCATGGGCGATCAGGGAAAAACGGGCCGTGGCAATGGCCAGCAATCCCAGCTTTCCACTGGCGGCTTGTGTATCCACAACCACCAGCCGGTCCTCCGGGTCGTTTGCGGCTTTCCACTCCATGACGGCCCGATAATTTCCCGTGTATCCTGCCCCCACGCATAGATAGAGAACCCGCGGATGGAGACTGGCCGCCTGCTGATACCGCTGATGGCGTTCAAAGACCGATGCCTGGGCGGTGGAGGCGGGGGTCCCTTTTCGCATTTCTTGGTAGAGTTTTTCCAGGTCCATATGGGTCTCGGGATAGCTGTGGGAACCCAGGTTGATGTAGCTTTCAAGGAGCGTGATCCCAAGCCGTTTTGCATCGGTTCGGGTGATTGAACCGGCCGCATCGCTCATGATATGAAGGGCCTGAGCTTTCGGCAATAAGCGATATTCCGTCATCTGCGCCTTCAAATCGTCGGACTTCCAGTTCACCAGATTGCCGACCCCCTCCAATTGCCGCCTGGCGCCTGCTTCATCGGTTGCATGCAGGTGGACTTTGACGAAATCCCCGTGCCCCATGGTCACCACTTCATGTCCGACCCTGGAAATGGCGGAAATGGGATCTTCAACATCCGCCGAACCCATTTTCAAAACTGCATCAATACAGTATCCCTCATCCCCTTCGACCCCCCATGCGGGATCCACATGGAGCAGGTTTTCAAATACTTGCGCAATGGAGCGGAAGCTCACCTTGCGGTCGAACAATACGTTAAAGAACCCGTCAAAGAAAATGAACATGCCTAAAGCGCCCGCATCCACCACCCCCGCCGTGGCCAGTTCCTTTAATTGTCGGGAGGTATCAACAACCACCCCCTCCAGAATGTCCAGGACCTGTTCGGTGCGCTCCGGATTCGCTACCACGTCGTGGCGGTTAAAGGCGTCGGCCAGCGCATCGAAAACCGACAGCATGGTGCCGCTTTTGGGATCGGCAACCGCCTTCCAAGCCAGGTTGCGCCCCTGCTCCGTAATTTCTTTCAAATCCTGAAGGCTTTCAATCAAAACAAAGGCACTGAAAAATTGTGCGGCAATATTTCCCGAATTCCCTCTGGCCGATATCAAAAGCGCCCCAATCAATTCCTCGCGGCTTTCCATTGATTGTTTGAGGGGTTGAAGGCTGATCACAAGATTTCTGCCGGTATCGCCGTCGGCCACGGGAAAGACATTGATGCTGTCCAGAAGGTCCGCCCAGGCGGAAACGCGATCCACTCCGGCCGCAAAAGCCTCAAATATTTCTGATTTCACCGATGAATCATCGGTTGCCATGGAAAGTTCAGTCAAAACGGGGATCTCCTTACAAAACAACGCTTCATGCAAAACCGTTTCTTACCACGTTACCGCTCCCGAGGCAACCCACGAAGATTCCATTCAGAAACCCCATGCGCCCAATGGCTCCAGGCCATTTTTCCTTGACTTAATTTTCATTTCAAATACTATCATTACTATGTGGTTGTTTTATAATTATAAACTCTTTTCCACTTGCCGAAGGTTTTCCCGTGGACCGTCCCATCAAAACCGGCATACCGGCTCCCCACAGTTGAGATCCATCCTGTTGGGAGCAAAAATACTTGACGAGAATTGCAGGACCGACATCCCGAAACCATTCCACCAGGTCTTGGCAATTCCATTTGAAAACGATACCGTCTGTTTATTGGGGGCATGCAACTCCAGCGCATATTTCAGGACAACGGAACCTCCTTCTTAGAAACGACTACGGATGGACAGGACGCGAACAGACGCGAGGTTTTTATCAGGAGAAATAGTGAAGGACCTGTCGCACCTGATCCATGGAGCGAAAATTGAGAACCGATTGGAATTTTGTGTTCCCATACTATCGACGATATTTGACAATAAATGGAAAAACGAAGACCGAATTTTCCATGTTTTGAGTTTCGATATCGAAATAAGTAGAATTCTTTCCATTTTATATACTAATACCTGGGAAACTTTCCAGGTATTCCAAATTGCTAATAACTTGCAGGGATCCGTCGAGGACCTAATTTTGGCTTCTTTATAAAGATAGCCTAGTGCCGATCCATCGGGAATTCCGGGGACCACTTAATTTCGGAAGATATACTTAAAAAATGTGTAAGGCGTCCGTAGATCCCGGACTTGCACACTGTAAATTCACGCCCGTGTCGGGCGTACACAAGGTGCTTTTCCGGATCGCCGATAAAGCCGGCTTCCCGTGAACTTCATGTTGAGCCACAGTTTAGTCACGCTTGACGTTAATCACGCGTTGCGTTATTATATCCCAAATGATCAGATCATTCAAATGTGATAACACCGAAAGGCTGTCAAAGGGGCATTCTGTCAAACAATTTGTCAATATTGCCAGGGTCGCACGGCGCAAGCTCAGGCAGCTTGAAATCGCCAATCGACTTGATGACTTGCGGGCGCCTCCCGGTAATCAACTTGAAGCGCTCAAGGGTAATCGTTCTGGTCAGCACAGTATTCGCATCAACGATCAGTGGCGGCTTTGCTTTCGTTGGACAGATTTCGGTGCTGACGAAGTCGAAATCGTAGATTATCATTGAGGAGTTAATATTATGAAAAAGCTTGAACCAATCACTCCAGGCGAAATTTTGTTGGAAGAATTCTTGAAACCCATGGGACTTAGCCAGTATCGGTTGGCTAAGGAAATTGGTGTCCCAGCTCAGCGTATCAGTGAAGTTGTCGCCGGCAAGCGTTCGATGACAGCAGATACCGATTTGCGTTTATGTCGTTTTTTTGGTTTATCTAATGGTTACTGGCTGCGAGCGCAAGCTGCCCATGATACTGAGGTTGCTGAACATGCTCTTGGGCCGTTATTGAAAAAAATTAAACCTTGGTCTGAGCATGTGGCTCAACAACACAGTTGAGCGGGACCGGGAAAAGCTACGCATTTTTGAAGCAACATCGTCCCGAACGTCACCTTCGGAGGCATTCAAATTCCGGTAAATTCCGATTCCGCAATACATTTGGGAAGCAGCCATAAAGGCTCCGGGAACAATCGGCGGGGTGGCGGCACGGAAAGCTTTGGAATCAGCACGGAAAACCTGCACGCAGACAGAAACCAGGGCACTTATCGAGAATGTTCTCGAACAAAATGACAGAGACCACAACGAGTAACCGTTGCCGACCGGAGAAGCCGGACGGCACGGTTCAATCGTTTTTCAGGGAGAGAATAGATGGAGCGTGTACTTCACATCACCAGCGGCGATATGGCCGGGGGCAGTCTGGTGAAATCCGGACTATCAGGGGAAGTGTTCGTATGGCACGACATCCTTTACGACGGCCCCCGGAACCCCGGATGGCCCCATGAGGGAACCCTCGACGCCCGTGCGCTGTTTCTGGAGCGAACCACCGGCGGCGGACTGGATAAGGCATACGTTCTTGAGACCTTGCGAAATCAGTACCAAACGCTCATAAGCGCAACCGATTATGAGTGCATCGTGCTGTGGTTTGATGCATGTCTTTTTGACCAGTCAATGCTCGCCCACGTCCTGACATGTCTGCATCTTCAAGGGGTGCTTGATGCGGAGCTTCTCTGTGTGGATAAGTTTCCCGGAATCGAACCGTTCCACGGGCTCGGCCAACTGCGGCCGGAGCAACTGGCGTCCCTGTATGGGAATAGACGTCCGGTAACAAATGCGCAATTCCGCTTTGCGGCGCTTGTGGACAAAGCGTTCGCGAATCAAGACATGGGACTTTTTACCGAGCTTTCACAAATGTGGGAAGCACCCTTGCCCTGGATTCCCGCAGCTGTCGTGCGATTGCTTAAGGAAAAGCCCGACCCGGCAACCGGGCTGGGGAAACTTGAGCACCTCGCCCTTCAAGCGATCCGTGCCGGACATGCAACCCCGGGCCAAATCTTCGCAGCCGTGGCAGCCGCCGACACGCCTCCCCGGTTCTGGGGCGACACCACCCTGTGGGCAAAGATCAACGCATTGGCAGACCGCGTGTCCCCGTTCGTGCGAATCGAAGGCCCCGCTGACAGACTACCCCAATGGAAAAGTGAGGTGCCGCTCAAGGATTTCAGGATCACGGCTCTGTCCAAAACGGAAATTGCACAGGAAAGCCGATAGCCACGCTTAAACGGGGTCATCTGGTACATGGAATAGGGTCGTCCACCTAATAAAGTCCGGAGAGGAGATGCGGCGCATCCTGAAGCAGTTAACGGGGTAACCGAACAGCTCGATGCACGGAGGCTGCCGGGCCATTTAAATAGCCGTTGCAGCGTTTAATGGAACGGGGTATCTTTTCACGTGCCATGGAAAAACAATGGCTTTGGCCGAACCGTGCCGTTAAAAGCGTTATTATCCAAAGGCCAAAGAAATCAATTTGAACACATCTCTTTATGGGTTGAAAGGAGCTTTCCATGAAAATTATCGGCGTTTCCTGCAGTCCACGAAAAGGCAAAACGACCCGAGCATCCCTTGAGCGCTGTATGAGCGCCGTCACCTCGGGTTATCCCGAAATCCAAACGGAAATTATTGATCTGGCCGGTCTTGACATCAGGGGCTGCGTTGCTTGCGGACATTGCATGAAAGAATTGAAATGCAGCCAGGAAGATGATTTCAACGACCTCATTCCCATTCTTAAGGACCCGGCCTTAGGCGGTTTGATTCTGGCAACGCCCGTATACCTGGGCACCATCAGTTCCCAGTGCAAGGCGTTCCTGGACCGCACCGTCATGTTCAGGCGCAATGGTTTTCTGTTCCGGGACGTTGTGGGCGGCGCCTTGGCCGTCGGGGGGTTTCGAAACGGCGGGCAGGAGGCCTCCGTTTTGCAGATCCAATCGGCCATGCTGGTGCATGACATGATCCTGGTGGGCGACGGAAAACCGGGCGCCCATTTCGGCGGCACCGTGTGGAGCGGGCACCCGGAGGGCATGGACAAAGACGAGCCGGGACTCGCCACCATATCAAGCCTGGGACAAAGGGTCGCCCAGGTGGCGCTCAAAGTCCATGGCTGAATCAAACATTCCCTTTATCCAGAGAGCGGAAAAGCACCTCGGACGCACGGCTATGGTCACGGCCAACGGTAGCTTCACATACGACCAGTTGCTTGAGGCCTCCTCAAAAACAGCCTCCAGACTTCTGTCGGGTCAAAAGGATCTCGCAGGACGGCGGGTGGCATTCCTCACCCCCAGGGGTTTCGATTATCCGGCAATCCAATGGGGCATCTGGCGGGCCGGCGGTATCGCCGTCCCCCTGTGCGAAGTGCACCCGCCCGCGGAATTGCATCACACCATTTCAGATTGCGAAGCGTCCATTGTGATAGGCCATTCGGATTTTGCCGAAGTTCTGGCGCCCGTTGCGGAAAGAAACAAGATTCCTTTTCTATTGTCGGAACAACTATTTGCCGCCGGAAACCAGGGGCTTCCCCATGTCGGTTCCGAAAGACCGGCCTTGATGCTTTATACCAGCGGTACCACGGGAAAACCGAAAGGCGTGGTCTTGACCCATGCCAACCTGGAAGCTCAGATCACGTCCCTGATTGAAGCCTGGGAGTGGCATCAGGAGGACCGGATTCTTCATGTGCTTCCGCTTCACCATACACACGGCATCGTCAACGTGCTGTGCTGTGCGCTTTGGGCAGGAGCAGCGTGCCACATGCTTCCCCGTTTCGACGTCACCGTTGTATGGCAAGCGTTTGTTGAAGGAAAAATCAACCTGTTCATGGCTGTCCCCACCATTTATTTTAAATTGATCGAAGCTTTCAGAAAGTCCTCCCCTGATCAGCAGAAAATAATGAGCCAAGCCTGTAAAGGTCTTCGGCTCATGGTATCCGGATCGGCGGCGCTTCCGGCCACGGCCTTTCAGGAGTGGAAAGCCATCACCGGACATGAACTGCTGGAGCGCTATGGCATGACGGAAATCGGCATGGCCCTGTCAAACCCCCTTCGTGGAAGACGAAGGCCGGGACATGTGGGCATGCCTTTGCCGGGGGTGGAAGTGCGGCTGGTGGATGATAAAGGAGAGCCGGCAGCTTCAGGCAGTTCAGGTGAAATTGAGGTTCGGGGCACTTCGGTCTTTAAAGAATACTGGAAACGGCCCGGGGAAACAAAGGCCGCATTCAGGGGACAATGGTTTAAAACCGGGGACGTTGCTGTCATCGAAGACGGCAGTTACCGCATTTTGGGAAGGCAGAGCACCGACATTGTCAAAACTGGTGGCTACAAGGTGTCGGCACTGGAGATTGAAGAAGTGCTCAGGACCCATCCCCTGGTGGCGGAAGTCGCGGTGGTTGGCAAGAAAGATCCCCAATGGGGAGAAAGGGTGTGTGCTGCCGTCGTTCTTAAAGTAGACGCCACACTTTCCCAGGATGCACTGCGAAAATGGGGGAAGGAAATGCTGGCGCCCTACAAAGTTCCTTCAATGGTCATTTTCGTTAAAGACCTGCCGCGAAACCCCATGGGAAAGGTTGTGAAGGCAACCGTAAGAAACTTATTTTAAGAAAAATCACGCTCAGGAGGCGCAAAGAACATGTTAGATATCAACAACGCCCTAGAAGACAAACTATTGGGTTTTATCGGCGCGGGGAACATGGCGGAAGCCATGATCCGTGGCATCATACGAAACCAGGTGGTTCAGCCGGATCAAATTATCGCATCAGACATATCCGTTGAAAGAAAAGAGCACCTTTCGAGCGCTTTCGATATTCGAATCGCAACAGATAATCATTCACTGATAGATCAATCAAGCGTCATCTTTCTTGCGGTGAAACCTCAGGCTGTTCCCGCAGTGCTCAAAGACATCAGCGCCAATACCGGTGCTGAAAAACTGTTGATTTCCATTGCAGCCGGTGTTCCCGTTAAAACCCTGGCAGCCGGTTTGCCCAAAGGTCCGCGTATTGTGCGCACCATGCCCAACACGCCCGCCACGGTCATGGAAGGCGCCATGGCCATCGCCTCAGACAGCCCGGCACGGCCCGAAGATCTGGAAACCGTGGAAACGCTTTTTCGGCCCATCGGCAGAACCGTTCGGATTGAAGAGAAACTGATCGATGCGGTCACGGGACTTTCTGGTTCGGGCCCCGCTTATGTGTTCATGATACTGGAAGCCCTGGCGGACGGAGGCGTGAAAATGGGTCTGCCCCGGGATGTGGCCGAAACCCTCGCAGCACAAACACTAATGGGTTCCGCCAAGCTCTTTCTTGAAACCCGCACCAACCCCGGCCAGCTCAAATGCATGGTCACATCTCCCGGCGGAACCACCATTTCCGGCATCCATGAACTGGAAAAGGGCGGCCTTCGCGCATCCCTCATGAACGCCGTGGAAGCAGCGACCATAAGGTCTATTGAACTAGGCAAAGCATAAAAAGAAGGCCGCCCTTTTGGGCGGCCTCTGGAGAAATGGTGTTTAGCTGCGGACGAATTCCCAGGCTTCATCCATATGGGCCACATCGAAATATTTTTCGATCAGTTCCTTTTTTGTGCTTCCCAAAAGCTTATTATCCAGCTCAATGAGAATTTTTTCCAGTTTGCTATGCCCCACCACCGCGATATGGCGAAGATTTTTCATGTGCGTTAAAGCGTATTTGCAGTCCTCGTAAAACGCCCCGAGTTCACTCTTTTTAAAATCCAGTTGATCAATCTTCATCAGGAAATTGAGTTTGTCGTGACCTTCGGCCAATTTAGCATCGCAGATCTTTTTCAATTCCTCAATATCTGCTTTCATATAGCCGCCGACCACCTCAACACCCAACACATCCCCTTCACTTCCGTCGAGAATCTTGAACATGGCTCCCTCCCTGTGCTTTGTTGACATTCACAGCAAAAAACCCCCCACCAAATTTCATCCTGCACCCTGACGACTGCCCCCTGCACCCTTTAACCCATCACATATGATACTTAAAATACGCCGCGCAGGTCCCTTCGCTGGATACCATGCAGGGGCCAACCGGTGTCCTCGGCGTACAGGCGTTTTTAAAAAGCTTACATTCCGGCGGCGCAGCGGCGCCCCGCAAAACAACGGCGCAAAGGCAGCCGGGCGGTTCATGGGCCGGCGGCACTGACAAATCAAAGCGCTTTGCCGCATCAAAATCAGCAAAAGATTCCCGGATAGCAAGGCCACTTTTCGGAATATTTCCCAAACCCCGCCAGGGCGTATCACAAGGCTCAAAGACCTTTTCCATAAGGGCCAGTGCCCCCGGATTTCCTTGGGGGGAAACCCCCCGGGAGTATTGAATCTCAACCTGGGACCTGCCCGATTCGATCTGTTCCACCAGCATCAGTATTCCCTGTAAAATATCCACCGGCTCAAAACCGGTCACCACACAGGGTGTATGGTACTGTTTAACCACTTTTTCGTAGGATGATGTCCCGATGATGGTGGTCACATGACCCGGACATATGAATCCGTCCACTAAAACGTTTCCGCCGGAAAGAAGGGCATCCATGGCCGGGGGCAGCAATTTGTGGGCGGACAGCACCGAAAAATTGCCATCCCCTCCAGCGTGCGCCGTCTGGATGGCGGCGGCCACTGTCGGTGCCGTGGTTTCAAACCCCACGCCCAGGAAAACCACATTGCTGTCCCGATTCTCGGAGGCGATTTTAAGAGCGTCAAACGTGGAATAGACCATTTTCACGATAGCGCCTTCAGCCTGTGCCGTCTGCAGGGAACCGGCACTGCCGGGGACCCGTATCATGTCCCCGAAGGTGGTGACGATCACGCCTTTGGTTTGCGCCAGTTTCACTGCTCGATCGATATCCTCCGTGGCCGTTACGCATACGGGGCAGCCCGGTCCGGACACCAGTTCAATGGTGTCGGGCAAAAGCGTTCGTATGCCATGCCTGAAAATGGCCATGGTGTGGGTACCACAAATTTCCATCAACCGAATCCGTTTTGTGGAAATATCCCTGATTCTGTCCGCCAGGGCTTTTGCCACACTGCCATCCCGGTATTCATCCATGTATTTCATAATTTTCCTCAAATCGGCCTTTGTATCCGGAACAGTGCATTCCGGCAATCACCGCCTGTCCAAGACTCAATCCGCCGTCATTTGCAGGAACCTTTTCCTGGCTAATAACGCTAAATCCATCAGCGGTGAGGGCTCTTGTCACTCCGCTCTGCAATGTCTTATTCTGAAAAGCCCCGCCGCTTAGAGCCACCTGTTCCATATGGCTTTCCGTCCTGATGGTCACGCAGATTTGATGGAGCATGTTGATCAGGGTATTGTGAAACCGGCTGCTGATAACCCCTTGCGCATTACCGTTTAATAAATCCGCCACCACACCCTGTATGAGGGGCCTGGTTTCCAGTATCCATTCCCCGTTTTCGGAATAAATGTCAAAGGGATAGGCGTCTCTTTCATCAGGATTCCGGCACATTTCCAGTTCAATGGCCGCCTGACCTTCATAGGCCATTTCTTTTCGGACACCGGTGAGGGCCGAGATGGCATCAAAAAGGCGGCCGCAACTGGATGTGGGAGGGGAGTTCACGTCCTTTCGCGCCATTTGAAGGATAAGGGATGCGGTTTCAAAGTCCAAATCCTTAACAAAAGGAATGGGAAGGTCAAAGAGCGCCTCACCATAAGCATGATAAAGATAAACGAGTCCCATGCGCCAGGGAGATTTTGCCGCCGCATCGCCCCCCGGCAACGGGACGTAGGAGAGGTGAGCCCGTCGTGAAAAGGAAGTGAAATCGCAGAGCAGAACCTCGCCGCCCCATACGGCCCCGTCCAGCCCCAGGCCGGTCCCGTCCAGGGACAGACCGATAACCGGTTCCCGAACACCGTGTTCGGCCAAACAGCTCACGATGTGGGCGTGGTGATGCTGCACCGCCAGAGACGGGAATTCATTCTGATCTCTGGCAAACCTGGAACTCAAATAGTCGGGATGAAGGTCGTGGACCATCACCTCAGGTAAGATCTCCAGAATCCGCCGCAAATGCGAAACGGTCAAACTGAAAAAATCATAGGTTTCCAGGTTTTCCAAATCCCCCACGTGCTGGCTTAGAAACGCCCGGTTTTTTTTGGTGAGACAGACGGTGTTCTTGAGTTCCGCTCCCAGAGCCAGCACCGAAGGCATGTCTTCCATGGTTGAAGGCAGAAAAACAGGAACCGGCACATATCCGCGGGAACGCCGGATCTGTCTCGGCACACCATTCACCACACGACCAACGGAGTCATCTCCCCGCAGATGGATATCCCGGTTATGGGTCAAAAAATAATCGGCAATGCCGTGAAGCTTCCTAAAGGCCGCCTCATTGTCATGGGAAATGGGTTCTTCGCTCACATTGCCGCTGGTCATGACCAAAGGCCTCGCAAATCCTTCCATCAAGAGTACATGCAACGGGGTGTAGGGGAGCATAACGCCCAGATAACGATTACGCGGTGCCACCTCTCCAGAAAGGTGAAAACCGGGTCTTTTTGAAAGCAGCACAATCGGTTTTTGGCGTGAACAGAGTAATTTGGACTCAATGGGATCAATGGATACCAATCCCCGGGCCATCTTCAGATCCTTCACCATCACGGCAAGGGGCTTTTCCTCCCGTTGTTTTCGTCGTCTGAGACGGACGACGGCCCCATGGTTACATGCGTCCACACAGAGATGAAATCCGCCCAGTCCCTTGATGGCCAGGATGGCGCCTTCTCCCAGCAGAGAGACGGTTTCCCGGATGGGATCATCACAAGGGATCCTTTTACCCTGTTGGTCATAAAGTGAAGTTACCGGCCCGCAATCCCAGCAGGCATTGGGTTGCGCATGGAATCTGCGATCTGAAGGATCTTCGTATTCCTTCCGGCACTGAGGGCACATTTGAAATGCCGCCATGGTGGTACTGCCGCGGTCGTAGGGGATGTCCCGGATGATGGTATAACGGGGGCCACAGTTGGTGCAGTTGATGAACGGATAGCGAAATCTGCGGTCCGAGGGGTCCAGGAGTTCCCGATGACAGTCTTCGCAGATGCCCACATCGGGAGAAATGAGGGCGGAACGCTCTTTTTGTCTTTCGCTTTTCTTGATTTGGAAGGTGTTTTGATGTCTGACGGGGATATCGGTCCAGCTGACCGATGCGATATGTGCCAGGGGCGGCGGGGCCGCTTCCACAGACTTCATGAAGGCGGTAACATTTCGATCCAATCCTTCCACTTCCAGTTCCACACCGAAGTCCGTATTGCCCACATGACCCGACAAGCCGTATTGACCCGCCAACTGGAAAATAAAGGGTCGGAACCCAACCCCCTGGACAATTCCTTCAATAGCGCCGCGAGCCCGCCTTTTCATATTTATCAAAGAACTTCAGGCCTTTGTTTTCAGTTCACCCTTAAGCCAGTCACACCAGGTATCCAGTCCTTCTCCCGTTTTGCACGAAATTTCAAAAATCTTTAAATCAGGGTTCACCTTGAGGGCTTCTTCCCTGATGCGCTCAACGGAGCAATCCACATAGGGCAATAAATCAATCTTGTTGATAAGCAGCACCTTGGACTCGTGAAACATGAGGGGGTATTTGGCCGGTTTGTCTTCACCTTCCGTAACGCTCAGGATCATGACTTTAAAATCTTCACCCACTTTGAATTCCGCGGGACAAACCAGATTCCCCACATTTTCAACCACCAAAAGATCAAGACTGTCAAAATCGAACTCCTTAAAGGTGTCGCGAATCATGTTGCCGTCCAGGTGACAGGCTCCGCCTGTGTTGATCTGCACCGCCGGCACCCCTTTTTCAGCAATGCGTTCCGCATCCTGGGAGGACTGGATGTCTCCCTCAATGACGCCCATCTTCACATCATCTTTCAAAGCGACGATGGTCTTCTCAAGAAGGCTTGTCTTACCGGCACCGGGAGAACTCATGAGATTAAAAACCAGCAGGTTTTTTTCATCAAAGATGGCCCTGTTTTCCTGGGCGATACGATCATTGGCTTCCAGAATATTTTTTACAACCGATACTTTCATTTCTACTCCACCTCCATTTCAACGATGGACAACTCCTGGCCCGACAGGGTCTCGATATCGGTGCCGCTGCAATAAGGGCATTCAAACGCGTAGTCCTTGATTTCAAAGGACTGCCCGCATTTTCGGCAGTTCCCGGTCAAGGGGATAACTTCCATATTGAGTGTTGCACCTTCCAGTTCGGTCCCCGATGTCATGATTTCAAAACAGAAGGAGAGGGATTCAGGGACGATGGCCGATAGCTGGCCGATATGGACCAGAACAGATTTCAACTCTGTTGCATTGTGTTTGCGCATTTCTTCCTTAATCACATCCAACAGGCTTTGCGCAATGGACATTTCATGCATGAAAAAATTCGCCTTACCCTTGAATCGGTTCTGATCAACCCTGCCTGAGCGCTACGGCCAGAGAATTGATTTTCTGTCTGGCATCGTTAAGAACACTCGACAGGTTCAGGGAATGGTTGGCGAAAATGCTCTGCGCTGATCCGTTAAAGACGATCCAGGGTTCAAAATAACACCGTTCCAGATTCTCAAGGATTTTATCCACCAGCACCATGGCGTTCTTTTCTTCCAGCACCCGTCTGAAATCAATTTTGATGGCCTTAAAGGATTCATTAAGGGCATAAGCCACCCCTTGGGCATAATAAAAATTGTCATCAATCTTACGCCATGAAATATTGATGGACACCAGCTGTGTCCCTTTATTTCCATTTCCCTTGTCACCGGCGTCAACCGGGAGGACAGTCCCGCTGCGCTGGGGTGCATTGATCAACCGCGTGTTAACCCCCCCCATCAGTGACGCGTAGTCATCCACCAGTTCAATCAGGTTGTCGCCACGGGGATAAAAGTGAGAAACACCTGCCAACAGGTTCTGGTAGTACACTTCCAGATCATTATAGGCATCCTGCCATTTGCTCTCCGCCGATGGAAACCACCATTTATGGGGATCGTTGGAAAGCGCCGTAAAGGTATCCTCTACTTTGCTATCAATCTTGTCCGTCGTTCTCATTCGGGACAGGTTGTCCCTGAGCACGTGAATGTTGTATCGAACCACCTCCAGCTCACCGATCTGGAAATTGGGCATGTTGTCCAGAAAAACCGTCGGCCAATACATATCATTGGGCAGCCAGTTGTCCAGCATCTGCTGGATGAGCATCTGATTGGTCCTGACAAAGGCGGCACCCTTGACTTTGGCGTCATACTTGATAGCACCAAGAGGTTCCGGTTTTCTCGAGTTAATACTCATCACCACAATACAAAAGATCACCAGAATCAGGACCAAGAGACCGACCAGAAGTCCGCGATTCTTCTTTTCAGTTTTTTCCGCCATGGTTTATGAATCCCCTCCTTAGAAGAAACGATGATGAAAACACCCCGGGCGGGGCATCCCTTTGATGAAAAGTTTGGTTTAATGTTTGATTTTAGAAGTGTGCACGCACCATTGTCAACCCGTAATGGTGCAAGGAAAGAAAATAAAGGGAACACTTGTCTATTTGATGGCTATCTTTTCAGGTTCTGTCTCAGCTTGCCGAACCTTTTATTCTTTTCTTAAACGAGGTGGCAGGACAAAGACTTTTCGCAAACCTTCTTTTAATGAAATGGCTTCTTCCGGACAGGATCGCGCACAAATGCCGCAACCGAGACATGCCTCCGCATTTCTTTCCGCCTGTTCGCTGCTGTTCATTTGGATGGCATCGGTGGGACAAACATCCACGCATGTTCCGCATCCCGCACACAGATCTTCATCAATAACGGAAATATAGTAAGTGGCGTTAATGAGGGGGAAAGCCCCTTCACGCCAACTGTTAAAGGTATCGCAGCAGTCTTTGCAGCAATTGCAGATGCTTGTCTCGGGACGCGATTCGTTTGACCCGGGATGGAAGGCTTTGTGGACGAGCCCGGCGGTCTCAGCCTCCTTCATGATTTTCAGGGCTTCCTCCTTTGTCACTTTCTTTGCAAAGCCCTGGGCCACCGTATGACGCGCCGATTTACCAAAGGTAAAACAATTCAAAGTGGAAGCTTCAGTGGCACATGCTTCACCCAGCACCTGTTTGCGCTGGCGGCAGAAACAATGTCCTACTGCAATGTCTTCAAATTTACCGATGATCTCCTCCACGCTCTGGCTGGGTAGAACAAACTCTTCGGGTGTTTCAACCTTCCTGTCAACAGGAATGACTCGAATGGGTTTACCGCTTTCCGAAACCTTTGGTGGCACAGTCCGATCAAGCGCCGGCGCACTCTTGAACAGGGGAACCAGTTTGTCATAATTCCCCTGCAGTTGATCCCGGACCTGTTCCATCAGCTGTTTGAACAACAATGCAAGCTCTTTTTCCGCATCATCGCCTGTCAATTCACCCATGAATTTATATTCCATGACTCCCACATTCATCAGTGGAAGCAGACGGTAGACCATGATACCCGAGCCACTGGGTTGATTGAATATCAGACCCTTTCGTGCCAGGCTGCCCGCAATGCGACTGACTGCTTCGGCGGAAAAACCGCTCGATTCCGTCAACTCTTCAGCAGTCTGAGAGGCTTTGGACTTAAAAGCGCAAATCATATCTAACGCATCTTCATGCTCCCCAACCACATGTTTGATAATTGAAATGCTGGTATCGTTGACCGGGAAGGGAAACATTCCCTGTTTGCAAACAACACTCGCTGCCTGCTCAAGTTTCTGTTCCAGTGACGTTTTGTTCAACATTGCCTATATCTCCTTTAGCAACACATTTGCCGAAGCCTTTTCCGCGGATTCATCCAGCGCTATCAGCAGGTCCCTGATTTTTTCAAACTCAGGACTTGAAAAATTGGCAATGCCGTCTATGCCATGCCGTTCTACTTTATCGACCACAAACTTCACAGTCAAAAGATCCACATTACAAGCCGGCTGATACGCGGGAGCGGTCTCCTTGTCAGGACAGATTTCCGAAACAATCCCGGCAGCCTTTGATTTGGCCAAAATCCGCTTTAAATGAGATTTTGGAACATTGAGCGCTTTTGCAATCTGGTCTGAGGTAACGGGGGGAGCACCCTGGCTAAACCGTTTTACGAGAAGATGAACCACCTGAAGTATCAGGATCTTTTTTTGCCGGCAGCTGATTTCGGAATAGTCCGGCGCGAACTCGTAATCGTTTTGGTTTTGAATCGAAAAAAGCAATTCCGCCCCGAACAGTACGATCAGCCAGCTGATCTGAAGCCACACAAGAAAGAGAGGCAGCGCCGCGAAACTGCCGTATATGGTATTGTATCGGGTCACGCCGATCTGAAATGAAACGTAGCCCCACTGAAAGAACTGAAACAGGGTTCCGGTTGCAATGGCGGCCGGCAAACCGAATTTCCAGCTGATTTTCCCGTTGGGCAAAAACATGTAAAGGAATGTAAATAGGAGCCAGATGACACAATAGGGAAGAAGTTTCAGTAGAAAGAAAATGACCGGGCTTACGGTCCCCAAAATCGAAAAGGACTCAACTGCGGATGTCACATGACTTTTAATAACAACGGTGAGTGTACTGGACAAAATGAGAAGAAACGTGCAGATCACCATGGTGGCCATATAATCGCTGACTTTTCGCGCCAGACTTCTTGATTCAGGAAAATTCAAAATTTGATTAAATGCGCCTTCAACATTTCCCAGAACGCGGATGATGGTCCAAAAAAGGATCAGAACCCCAACGCCGGCAATCAAACCTCCCTTGGTGCTCTCAAGCATTGTATTGGCAAAGACGGTGATTTTTTGGATGACTTCCTCATGACCATAGAAGCTTTCTTGGAGTTGGTGCTGAAGCGCTTTTTCAAATCCAAACCCCTTGGCAATGCCAAAAGCCATGGCCAAAACAGGGACGATGGACAGAAGCGAATAAAACGTCAGTGCAGACGCTCTGAAAATGCACTGATCTGCATTAAAAGCCCGGAAAGCAAGGAGCACAACCCGTAAGGTTCGGATATGGAAGGCCTTCCAACCGGAGAGGGTGTCAAGGGGGAATTTCCAGATATCCTCGCCAAAAAACCTTATACCCGGGGCAATCAGTCTATTTGCTCTATCTCTCATAAAAATCTTTCGGTCCGTTAATACCGGCCTGTTGTCTGCTAAAATATCATAACAGACGCTCTTAAACCCGTTCTCCAAAAATCTTTGTACCGATTCTCACCATATTGGCACCTTCCTCTATGGCAACCCTGTAAGAATCGGACATGCCCATGGAAAGAATGGACATTTCCGTGTTTTCAATATTCAGGGCGCGGATTTCATCAAAAAGCGCTTTGGTCTTTTTGAAATAGGGCCTGGATTCTTCAGGATCATCCGTGAAAGGTCCCATGGTCATCAATCCCATCACTTTTACGTTTGAAAGGGATGAGATTTTCTCGATCAGCCGGGGCGCGTTATCCGGCATGACACCGGCCTTCTGATGCTCCTCACCGCTGTTGATCTCCAATAAAACGGGCATGGTTTTATTTAAGGGTGTGCACGCCTTGCCAAGGGCTTTAGAAAGTTTCAGTGAATCCACGGTTTCAATCATATCAAAGATCGCCGCGGCTTTTTTAGCTTTGTTGGACTGCAGGTGCCCGATCATATGCCATTTTACCGGCTGGGAGATCAGATTAAAAAGCCGTTCCGCTTCCTGAACATAGTTGTGCCCGATAATTCCAAGCCCCGCCTCAATGGCTTCAAGTACTTCTTCGGCTGTTCGGGTCTTTACGGCCCCCACCAATTGGACCGCTTTCGGTAATTCCGCCTGAATACGTATTATATTATCTTTAATCATAATAACCTCCCCGGTATTAAAGCAAGTGATACCGCAATTCCCATCGGGTGTAAAGCGTCATTTCGTTGCTTTTCTTCCCATGACTATGGTATTTAAGCTTAAGAAAACAAGGAGGAAACAAGATGATGAAAGATACGGATAAACATTTTGCGCAAAAACACCCTTCAGACAGCGAACCCAATCCCCGCATTATCAGCGCATTGAAGCAGCGGGCATCCGCTGAGGGGATTCCCTGTGCTGTTGCCTTTGAAATTGCTTCAGATTTGAATGTGACACCGAGTCTCGTGGGCAAAACAGCAGACCTGCTTGAACTGCGCCTTAGAAAGTGTCAATTGGGCCTTTTTGGATATGAGCCGGATAAACGGATTGTAAAACCGGCTGAAACCGTTTCGAAAGAATTGGAGGCCGCCATTGGAAAAGAACTCACTGCTGAGCGGCTGCCTTGTGAAAAGGCCTGGGGCATTGCGAAAAGACTGGGGATTAAAAAAATGGCTGTTTCTTCCGCCTGTGAAAAACTGGGGATTAAAATCAACGCCTGCCAGTTGGGTGCTTTTTAGTTCCAAAAAGAATCATCCTCTTCATGAAACATGCCCTCTGGCATGCCAATCAGAGGATGATTAATTATACCGGTTTTAGCTAACAACTACAGGAAGAACCACAGGAAGACGGTTTAACCGGCATATTCGACATAATATTGAATCCAGAGCCCATGGCTGATGTTACATAATCCACCGTGATGGGCTTAACTTTATCATACAGGGAGTTTTCAATAACAAACTTAAGTCCTCGGTCATCAAATTCCTGATCGTTTTCTCTTGACTCATCCAGAGCCATTCCCAGTGACGGGCCGCTTCACCCGCCTTGGGACATCATGATTCTGATGGCCGGTATGTCGTCCCTGTCTTTCAGAAAGTCTTTGATCATCTCACTTGCTTTTTCAGTTATTTCCAGCATATTTCCTCCTTATGGGGCTTTTATTGTTTGTTTCCTTTTAGAATATACACGATATCCATTTTGTCAATATAGAAACAGGGACAAGAAAAAGGTTACAATTTTTTCAAAAAGGTTCCTCTATTAAGCGCTGTTTCAACCAGATAACCACCCTGTCCAATTCTCTTTGCAGTTCCATAATGGCTTTACCGCGATGGCTGACCCTGTTTTTTTCTTCCCGGGTCAGCTGAGCAAAGGTTTTTTCAAGGGGCGGATAGTAAAAAAGGGGATCATAGCCAAATCCCTGATTCCCCAATGGCGTCTCAACAATCATCCCTTCACAACGCCCTTCATAAATCAGTGCCGGTCCCTTTGGTACGGCAATAGCCAGTACGCATTCAAAAACCGCCGTCCGATTTACAACGTCTTTCATTTCGGTCAGCAATTTACGGTTGTTGGATTCGTCATCCGCATCCTCTCCGGCGTAACGTGAAGAAAAGACCCCAGGTGCCCCTCCCAATGCCTTAACCGTTAATCCGGAGTCATCGGCAAGTGCTGGAACCCCCAGCACCCTTGCCGTGAATTGGGCTTTCTTGACCGCATTATCTTCGAACGTCTCTCCATCCTCGATGACCGGGGGAATGGGCCCGAAATCACCCAGGGTTTTGACCTCAATCCCTGAATAATTGAAAAGTTCCCGGAACTCTGAAATTTTCCCGCTATTTGTCGTTGCCAGCACCAGTGGACGATCCAGTGTCATAATATCACCCTATACCATGATGCGCGCTAGCTCGGTTAATAAAGTGTTTCATCTCCCGGACCTGAGAGCATCAAGTGCATTTTTTCCTCTTGTCCCACCGTTCCTGCCCCCCGGTGGCATTGTTTGTTTTCTAAAAGGACCGGATCAAATTGAAGCAGGACCCTGGCTAAACCAGTCGGTCCAATTTTCATCGGTGCGGTCATAACACAAACTGGGCATTTTGAAAATAGGTTATACAAAAAAGGCAGGGCCGCTTTCGACCCTGCCTTAGATCTTTTGTATTTAACGCCGACCGTTATTCAACATGCACCTTAACCCTGTCAAGCCAGTTCACGTCCGGCAAACCGTCTGCGTTACTGTCCACGCCGAAATAAAAGACATAATTTCCTTTAGGGAGTGCCGCATTCCACACTTCAAAGGAACCTACGTCAGCCAAGGCACTTTGAAGACACGGCGCCACCCCCGCGAGCCAACCCGTGGGGTGAATATATGAGAAGAAATCCGTTGCCATGGCATCGGTATACGCGTATACCCAGAAATCGGCAACCTGCCCCATGCGGCTGCCGGCATCAAGCGCGACACTGACAGATACGGGATCCCCGGCTGTAACCGTAACGGTACCGTCCTGACCATTGGCTTTAATATCCGGCACCGGCGGATTGGGGTCCGCAATGGCGCCATAAACAACCACCTTTTCCTCATCCACATATTTCCAGCCCGCTTCCAAAACATCAACATCCGTTGTGCCTTCGGGCAGCGGCTCAACTCGAATCATCGTAACAGTCCTCGTGGAAGCCCCCGCATTGTGGTCCCAATCATAATTGTAAGGCCATATGACATCCTGATCGGCAGCGTTGCTTGACTGGTCCGGAGGCGAAGGCGCCTTTTGAGGCGGAACGATTCTGAAGGGACCTTCCCCCGAAAGTTTATTGTCCTCGCCAAGTATCCCGGGCTCCATGGCCGCACCCTCCCGTTTATAGGCCAGAATCATCTTAAGGCCATTTTTATTCACGATTGTGTCCAGATGGCTTCTCCCCGCACAGGATGGTGCCCCATAATCGCACCAGCCGCTCGTGGGATTCAAAGCCGTATCGGCCTGTTCACTATATTGAAAATAGGCCTCAGGGTAGATACCATTTACGTGGTAAAGTTCAGGATCGGAATCCTGTTCCAAAGGATGATAGTCAGACCATCCATCCGGTGAATACACCGTTATGCCCGTGGCGGAACTCAAAATGCCTGCGTTCTTCAATAGATCTTCCACCGGAACCCCTGTATATTGTGCATAATAATCTCCGGAGCGGCTTGTGTTCATGAGGAGAAACTGGGTGTGCTGGCCCATGGCCTGTAACTCCGCTTTCGTATAAACGCGGCTGGGGGCGGGCACTTTGGTGGGATCATCATTTGCGTTGCCGGGATAATGAACCGCTGCAATTTCGGCGGCGTTGCTGTATCCGTCCCCATCAGAATCTTTACCCGCTATCGCTGCGATGGCACTCTGATTCCGGCCGTTCATCAGATAATCCATTCCATAGGAATTGAGCGTTTCCACGATATTGCCGCTGCCGTCATAGCCATAACTGTAATGACACCACTGGCAGCTTCCCAGGCTGACCGTCTTTCCTTTACTGTTTTCATATTGTCCCCCCGTGTGGCACAGGGCGCAATGATCCAGTTTTGTGCCCGCTTTATCCGCATATTGCGCCAAGAAATGCTGAGAATCATTCTCTCCCTCATGATGATAAGCGGACAAGACCACCGATACCATCAGCATAACCATGAACATGGCCCCTACAATCACCAAAAGTTTTTTCATTCTTTCCTCCTTATTGAAATCAAAATTCAGGGTTTTCGTTGATCCCTCACATTCGTTGAGGGCTGCTAAAATTGAAGCTGAAATCGTCCCGTGATAACATCTTCAAAGTCACTGTATATGGCTTCCCCGGTGAGCGAATCTTTTTCAATGAGCAGGGGAATATCGAAATTGGTTCGGGTGGCACTCAAAAGCAAACGGATATACGGATTGAGATACCAGTTGAGAACAAGGGTATAGGCCTCGGCTTCACGTACAGAATTCCCCGGTTCAATCAGGTACTCATAGGCCGTATCACCCCCATCAAAGTGGTCATACCGAAATGCCAGGCCCAATGCCCCCCATCCGCGCCCCTGCCAGAGATTCCGATAGGGACGAATCCCCTGGATCACACCGTTTTTAAGCGTCGGGTTCTCTCCGGTGATCATCCACATGACCGCCCCATAGTAGTCTTTCAAATTGATGTCAAACTGCGCTTCGCTGGTCTTCACATCCGAGAACTGCAAATTGGTATATTCACCCCACAGAAGCACCGGCCCATAAGCCCAGGCCAGCTCGGCCCCATATCGGGTCCGCGATTCCACATCACGGATGATGTTGAACTTGGCAGCTGAATTGACATCAAAAAATGTTGTCAGGCCGGCGGCATTAACCGTTACTTTCACATTGTTCCGATCCGCACCGGCGTAACTGTAGCTTCCACCAACCTGAAACCAGTTCCACAAGGGCAACCCCATGTTCCTGAAAGGAGCGTAAACAACCCGCCCGGTGAATTGTGGTGAATCCGAATCGCCCCCCACGGTGTCGTCAACACCGTCACCATTGAAAATACCCACCCCGTAGTTGATGCGGTCCTCCCAGCAAGATGCATGGGCCATGACTCCCACATCCCGCCCCCCCGTCAGATTGTACCCCATGGCTCGCTCGGCAAAGGGAAGATTCG
>JAJDOH010000141.1 GCA_022340265.1 Deltaproteobacteria bacterium
CCCTGACACAGTTTTTTGGCACCAGCACTGGAAGTTTCTGGATAGCACTCTTTCTGGCTCCCATCGTGGTGGGTCTGATCGGGATGCTCATTGAATTGTTTTTGCTGAGACGCATGTCCGGACAAGACGTCACCTACCAGCTTCTGCTCACCTTCGGTCTCGCCCTTATTATTCAGGAACTGGTCGTCATCATATGGGGAAGCATGCCCATGAGTTTTCCGACCCCCAAGATCCTGCGTGGCGTTGTAGACCTCGGGTTTATGTTTTACCCGAAATACCGCTTGTTCATCCTGTTTGTAACCCCACTCATCATGCTGGCGATCTGGCTCTTTCTCGAAAAGACCAAATATGGATCCATCATCCGGGCGGGGACGGAAGACAAGGAGATGGCCAACCTCCTGGGGATCAATATCCGGCGGGTTTTTACCATGATATTTTCCTTTGGTGCGGCCATGGCGGGTCTCACAGGGGTCCTTGCAGGCCCGGTCATCGGGAGTCTTCAGCCTGATTTGGGCACCACGGTCTTGTTGGGGAGTTTTGTCGTTGTCGTGGTAGGCGGTATGGGGAGTTTTGGCGGCGCCATCCTGGGCGGAGTTCTGGTTGGGCTGACAAAAGGGGTAACCACCATGATATGGCCCCCCGCATCAAATGTGATCATGTTCGTACTGATGGCCCTGATCCTGGTCGTTCGGCCTCAAGGATTGCTGGGTAAACGCTAAGGAGTCTTGTCTGCTATGGCACATTTTCTAAAGGATCGATTTACCATCATTGTCATTATCTTCGTAATCCTTCCGTTTGTTTTTCCCTTTACGGAATTGGCCACTGAGATCCTGATTTTTGCGCTTCTCGCCGTAGCCTTTAACCTCATGCTGGGATATGCGGGTCTCCTCTCTTTTTGCCACGCGTCGCTTTTTGCCTCCGGCGCCTACACCATGGGTATCCTCCTGGTCCGATTTGACATAAACATATTCTTGGGGATGCTCTCTGCCGCGGTGATCAGTGCGCTTATCGCCCTGGTCATCGGTTGGGTTGCGATCCGAAGACACGGGATCTACTTTGCCATGTTGACGCTGGCTTTTAACGAAGTGATTTATTTTACCATCTTTGAGCTAAAAGATCTGACCGGTGGAGATGACGGCTTGAGAGGGGTTTTTAGACCGGATGTGGGGTTAGGTCCCCTTTCCTTTTCAATCCACGAGCCCATGACATTTTACTTTTTTGTCCTCGTTATTGTTGTCCTGTCCATACTGGCTATCCGGAGAATAACCGACTCGCCTTTTGGAAGTGTGTTTCTGGCGATCCGGGAGAATGAGAACCGGGCAGAGAGCGTAGGCTACAAGGTCCGGGACTATAAAATCGTGGCTTTTGTGGTTTCCGGTTTTTTTTCAGGCATCGCCGGGGCTCTCTTCTGCATGCAAATTAAATATGTGGCGTTAAGTTATTGCCACTGGAGCCTGTCGGGTGAAGTCATCATGATGTCTCTTGTGGGGGGGATCGGCTCCTTGTACGGCCCAATAATTGGTGCCGGTCTGGTCACGGTCATGCAGGACTTTTTTTCAACCATCTGGGATCGCTGGCTCCTCATATTGGGGGCGGTTTTTGTTATTTTTGTCATGTTCTTCCAGGGAGGTGTGTGGGAAGGCATTGAATCGCTTATTGCCTACTACTCTCAAAAATTTGGACGGAAACGAATTTCGGAATGAAATGGCAACGGTAGTAATACCATCTCGTACAAACCCCTTACATTCCGGTCACAACGATTCCGTCTTCTTCTTTATTTTTTATTGGGGGTGTCAAGATGTCACTACGATTGAGATGGTTGGGTACCGCTTGCTTTGAGATCAAACTCCCGGACAACCGGACGGTGATTATTGACCCTTATGTGGACGACGCCGTAAACGCTCCCATAGGGTCCCAAGAGTTCAACGCCTGCGATTATATCTTTATCACCCATGGCCATTTCGACCATGTCCTGGACGTGGGAAAACTGGCGAAACGCTTCAACCCTGAAATTTTCTGCAGCGATGTTGCTGCGAACTCCCTGATCCAACTGCAGGACGTGGATCCCGGGCTGATCACTCAAATTACGCGGGGGGACCGCATACAAAGAGAAGGGCTGAGTGTGGAAGTGATCGAAGGCTGTCATGTGGATTTTGCCAACGAATACCGACGGCTGACCGGCCGTGACCTGCCCACAAACACCGAACCGGTTGCAGCCGTTAAAGAAGCCCTGATGGTCATGCTGGGTACGGACCGGGTGCCCGAACAGTTCGAGGAATGGATGACCCGGTATCCCGGGGGCGAACAACTCAATTTTGTGTTTGAGCCGATGGGGGGTAAAAGGGTTTACATGGCAGGGACATACCCGCATCCTGACATCGTTCAAGCCGCCAAGAAGGCAAATGCCCATATCACCCTGTTACAGATCTTGCCCGGTAACACCGTCCACGGCATGGAGGAACAGATCGTCAGTCTGGCCGTGGCCTCCGGATGCAGCATCGCCATTCCCCAACACCATGATCCCCTCTTTCAGGGAGGCGTAGAGACGGACCTCAGAAAACTGAAAAAGATCATAATCGATACGTCCCAAATTGACTTTCAGGAGCTGGTACCCGGCAAATGGTGTGCCTATGACTGACGCCAAACCCTCGGAATGAAAACAAGGGGAGAATGAGCCCATGAACGTTAGCCAATTGCTGACAAAGTCCGCGCGCACCTTTCCGGAGAAGCTCGCATTGGTGCACGGCAAAAAAAAATTGACCTATGCGCAATTTGATGCGCGTGTCAACAAACTGGCCAATGCCCTATCAAACTTAGGAATTGAGCGGGGAGATAATGTGGCGGTCCTGCAGTATAATTACCCCGAGACCCTGGAGTCCATGTTTGCGTGTTTCAAGTCGGGTTGCGGCGCCGTGCCCATAAATTTCAGGCTTCACCCGAAGGAGTGCGCCTTTATCATCGACCACTCCGAAGCCAAAGCCGTCATCGTATCGGGCGAATTCAATGAAGCCATTGTGGAAATCCGCGATCGCATTCCAAATGTCCGGCACCTCATCACCCTGTCCGGTGCGCAAGGTGAGATCCTGGATTATGAGGAGCTGTTATCCGTGGAGACGGACCGATTCAGAGATGCCGATGTTCACCCTGACGATCTGGCATGGCTGTTTTACACCTCGGGAACCACCGGCATGCCCAAGGGCGCCATGCTGACCCATCGAAACCTTGTCGCTGCATCCATGAATTTCTATGCGGACATATGCCCCGGGTTCGGCCCGGATGATGTGGTGCTCCATGCGGCCCCCCTTTCCCACGGCAGCGGCATATACGCGCTCCCCAATATCGGAAAGGCGGCCACCAATGTGATTCTGGCGTCCAAATCCTTCGATGCGGAACTGATCTTTCAGACCATTCAAGAATACCGGGTCACGAACATGTTTGCCGCCCCCACAATGATCAAACTGATGGTTGAGAGCCCTGCTGTGGACAAGTATGATCATGGCTCCCTTAAGGCGCTCAATTATGGCGGTGCCCCCATGCTGGTGGAGGACCTGAAACAGGCCATGGCAAAACTGGGACCTTGTCTGGTCCAGTTGTTCGGGCAGGGAGAGTCGCCCATGACCATCACCTATCTGCCCCATGGGGATCATTTGCGGGATGGGAGCCCCGACCAGATGAAGCGGCTATCGTCCGCAGGATTTCCACGAACGGACGTGGAAGTCGAAATCTTTGACGGCAATGACAAAGAGCTTCCGCCGGGTGAGACCGGGGAAATCGTCACCCGTTCGGATTTGGTCATGAAGGGCTACTGGCGCAACCCGGAGGCCACCCGTGAGACCGTGAAAAACGGATGGCTCCATACGGGCGATATGGGCTACATGGATGAGAAAGGTTATCTCTTTCTTATGGATCGGTCCAAGGACATGATCATCAGTGGTGGTGAGAATATCTATCCCCGGGAGATCGAGGAAGTCCTGATACGGCATGAGGCCGTGAGGGAGGTGGCTGTCATCGGCATTCCGGACCATAAATGGGGTGAGGCCATCAAAGCGGTGGTGGCGCTTCTTCCGGGACAATCCGCTACGGAAGAGGAACTGATCGCTTTTTGCCGGGATAACATTGCCAGTTATAAAAAACCCAAATCGGTTGATTTGGTAAGTGAGTTACCCAAAAACAATTACGGCAAAATACTGAAACGGGACCTGCGGGCCCGATACTGGAAGAACAAAACGCGAAAGGTCTGATGGGCTTTCGTTTAACGATGCATATGACCGTTTAATGATTGAAATTTGCCGGAGGGATAATATGGTTCCGAAGCTGGTAAGCAGATTTCAACTGGTGGAAGAGGAATCTCCTGAAGGGTACAGGGAATTTCATTACAAAGACAGACCCTTAAACCTATCCGTGTTGCTCGACGAAACGGCTGCCCGATGGCCCGACGAAATCGCATTTGTGGATGGAGATCGCCGCATCACCTACAGAGAGTTCTTGAATTGCGTTAACCGAATCTCTGCCGGCCTGCAAAAAAAATGGGGCATCCAAAAAGGGGATCGGGTGGCCCTCCTCCTGGGCATCGGTCTCCCTTTCTGTTTGGCCTATTTCGGAGCGGTTCGTTTGGGGGCCATCGTGGTTCCTCTAAACACGCGCTACAAAGGAGAAGAGCTGGTTTATGAAATCAACGACTCCGGCGCAAAGGTGCTCATTGCGGATCGCCCCTTTTACGAAACCCTTGCGCCTGTTCAAGACCGGATGAAAGCGGTCTCTTCCGTATTCATTAACGATGGTGCACCCCCTTCAGGAACCCTCTCTTTTGATATCCTGACATCCTATGAAAGCGACGATTTTGATCCGCCCCATGTTTCAGAATGGGATATTTTGAACATCCTATACACCTCGGGAACCACCGGCAAACCCAAAGGGGCCATGCAGACCCACCGGGGCATCATCGGCACGGCCATGATGACCCATGAATTCTTGAACTACCAACATGGTCGTGACAAAGTGTTGTGCGTTATTCCCCTTTTTCACACCACGGGACTTTCAATGAACTTGTTGGCCTCCGTTTACGGAGGCGTGCCGGTGGTTTTCATGAACAAGTTCCATCCGGAGGAAGCGCTCAAACTGATTCAGAAGGAACGAATCACCCGCATGGTAGCCGTTATTGCGGTTTACTGGTTGATGTTGAACCATCAGAATTTCGATCAATACGATCTCTCCAGCTTAAGGGAAATACTTTACGGAGGCTCTCCTGCCGCAGAGGATGTAATCCGAGAGATGCGGCAGAAACTGCCGGGCGTGATTCTCCACAACGGCTATGGCCTCACGGAAACCCATGCCTATGACACCCATCTTCCGGACGAAGATGCCATTTCCCACGTTGAATCGGTGGGAAAGATCCTGCCGCTCGTGGAAATGAAGGTGGTTGATTTCCGTGGAAATGAACTCTCCCCCGGCCAAATCGGAGAACTGCTTATCAAGGGCTGTAAGGTCGTCCGCGGCTACTGGAACAGACCGGAGGAAAACAGGGAATCCTTTACCCATGGATGGCTTCATACCGGAGATGCGGCTCGGATTGATGAGAACGGATATGTCTACATCATGGACCGATTCAAGGACATGATTAACCGGGGCGGCGAGAAGATCTATAGCATTGAGGTCGAAAATGCCCTTTACGCCTATCCAAAGATTCTGGAGGCAGCGGTGTACGGTATCCCTGACGAGGTTTTTGGAGAGCAGGTGAAGGCCGCTGTGGTAGTCAAACCCAGGGCATCCGCCACCACGGAAGAGATACGGGAGTTCTGTGCCCGGAGACTGGCGGACTACAAGGTTCCAATAGAGATTTTATTCTTGGATGAACTTCCCAGAAATCCGGCCGGCAAAGTGGTGAAGGGGAAACTGAGGGAGCGAGGATAAAGGAGCGAAAACCATGTCCAAGGTAAACATCGCCCTTTGCCAGTTTGGGCTCCAAGATATGGCTGAGGTTTTTAAAAAAAGAGGAGTTTCATTATCATGATTGCGCCCTTTGATTATGAAAAAGTGTACCGGGAATTCTCCTGGGACAAGTGTATGAATGAATATCTCGATTGGCCGGGAAATGGGTATTTCAATATCACTCATGAGGCTATCGACCGGCATGCGGGTGATCCCAAAAAAGTGGCTATTTTCTACATCTCGGCCCATGGGCGGGAAGAAAAATACACCTTTCGCGAGTTGAAGCATCTGACCTCTCAACACGCCAATATGCTTCGAAAGCTGGGAGTGAAAAAAGGCGAAAACGTGGCTAGAATGCTACCGCGAAACATCGAGAACTACGTCACCTTCCTGGGCAACTGGAAGGCGGGAGCCGTTGATGTCCCTGTTTTCACAGCCTACGGTCCCGAAGCTTTGGAATACAGGGCGAAAAATTCCAAGGTCAAGGTGCTGGTCACCGATGCCGACAACCGACCCAAAGTCGACAAGATCCCCGGTGGGCTACCGGGGGTGAAAATCGTCGTGGTTTCCGGACCGAATGGTGAGGGGCTGCAAGACGGGGACTACGATTATTGGACGGAGCTTTCTGCCGCTTCCAAAGAATTCCATGCGGAAAGGATGAAGCCGGATGATCTGCTGTTGGTGCACTACACTTCAGGAACCACCGGCGCTCCAAAGGGCGCCATGATCAATCAAAAGGGTGCCATGTTCATGATTCCCTATTCCATGTTTTCGCTCAATCTGAAGGCGGACGACATGTTCTGGGGATTTGCCGATCCCGGCTGGATTTATGCCCTATTCACAGTGGGAACCTCCGTATTGATTGCCGGGGGTTCGCTGCTCATTTACGGCGGACGCATGGATGCCGAGAGCTGGTACAAGATTATGGAAAAATATGAAGTTACCAACTTCGCGGCCGCCCCCACCCTTTACAGGATGATCATGGCTGCCGGAGATAAGTTGGCGGATTCCCACAAAGACACGGTAAAAGCGTGGCGCTACACATCGGCCGGAGAATATCTTGATCCCAAGGTGAGTCTCTGGTTCAAAGAGAAGTTCGGGGCAAGCATCTCCGATCAATATGGACTGACGGAGATTGGGATGGTGCTCGGCAACTATCCGTTCATGCCGGCAAAACCGGGTTCCATGGGCCGTCCCATGCCCGGTTTCAACGTTCGCGTCGCAGACGAAGACGGCAGGGAGATTCCACAAGGGGAAACAGGGGTCATTATGGTTGAGAAGAATGACTTCTTTCTCGGCAGCTGCTACCTGAATGAGCCTAAGAAGTGGCAGGGGTGCTTCGTTAAGGATAAATGGTACAGCACCGGGGACATGGCCGCTGTGGACAGCGACGGCTATTTCTTCTATATGGGAAGAAATGATGACGTCATCTCCAGCTCCGGCTACAGGATCGGTCCGGCTGAGGTGGAAGCGGCGGTTATGAAGCACCCTTCCGTAGCCGAGGTGGCGGCGGTGGGCAAACCCGACCCGTTGCGGACCGAGATTGTCACGGCATTCGTTGTCCTTAAATCCGGTTACCAGCCGTCAGCAGCGCTTGCTGAAGAGATTCAAAAACAGGTCAAGAGCTTGTATGCTGCCCACATTTATCCTAGAGAAATCGAGTTTGTATCCGAATTGCCAAAGACGGAGAGCGGGAAGATTATGCGGCGCGAACTGCGTAAGCGATTCCAATGAGAAGAAAAGAGCAATGATGCTACTGCCTATTTTCCCCTCAGATCTTTTCTCAAAAACTTGCCGGTGAGTGTTTTTGGGATTTCGGCCACAAATTCCACCTTGCGGGGATATTTATACGCGGCCATCCGGGCCTTGCAGAAGTTAATAAGTTCATCGGCCGTGACGGAATCCGCCAGGCCCTCTTTAAGTGCCACGAAGGCTTTGACCGTTTCCCCACGATACGGATCGGCTTCGCCCACCACCGCCGCTTCCTTTACGGCGGGATGCTGATAGAGGACGTCTTCCACGTCGCGGGGCCAGACCTTATATCCGGAGGCCACAATCATGTCTTTTTTGCGGTCCACCAGATAAAACCAGCCATCTTCATCCATCTTTCCCACGTCTCCCGTATACAGCCAGCCATCACGAATGGCATGGGCGGTTTCCTCCGGTTTTTCCCAGTAACCGGGGATCACAATGGGCCCGGAATCGACTATTTCGCCAACCTCTCCGGGCGGTAATTCCCGGGTGCCTTTTTCCAGGTCCATAATTTTCATGACACAGCCGGGGACCGGTACCCCTACAGAGAGAGCGCCACTTTCCGGATCCACGGGCGCTCTTTTTCCCCAAGGCACCAGATGCGACGGAGAATTGCATTCGGTCATACCGTAAACATTGTATAAATAGAGCCCCGTCACCTCTTCAAACTGGCTCACAATGGCTTCCGATACCGGTGCGCCGCCGCTGTAGGCTTTAACGAAACTGGAGAGGTCCCTTTTATGAATATCCGCATGATTTAAGAGAGCAATATAGACGGTAATGGCAGCCACCGTAACCGTCGCATGCCATTTTTCGATGAGGCGGAGGGTTTCGCCGGGATCAAACCGGTAGTAAAGTATCAGCGGTATTCCTGCAAGGGCGGCAATGCCCAGATGGGCGATCTCACCGGTGACATGAAAAAGGGGCGCAACGCCCAGTACCACATCGTTTGCATCGAGACGCTGCATGCACTGATAGGCGCGGGAGTTGAAGGCGATGTTGCCGTGGGTGTTCATGGCCCCTTTGGGTAGTCCCGTTGTTCCTGAGGTGTAGGTGAGGTAAGCGATATCTTCCGGCCTGATTTCCGGACTATTTGCTGTTTTCCCCTTAAATGGTTTGATGAACTCCATCAAATCGAGGGTTTCCGGAACGGCAATCTTGCGGGGTCTTTGGAGGAGCTTCGGCAAATCTGCTCCTTCAGGGAGGAAATCCAAAGGGGATGTCACGATGACTGCTTTGACCGCGGTTTCTTTCAGAAAGGAAAGATCGAGACTGTTCGCGATCTCGTCGTGTGTCAGAAAAAGGGCGGCACCGGAATCCTTTAGGAAATAAGCAAGTTCCTTTTCCTTGTACATGGGATTGAGAGGCACCACAATGGCCCCCAGTTTCCATGCGGCATAAACGGCCACGGGAAATTGTGGAACATTTTGGAGATCCACCACAATTCGGTCTCCCTTCCGAATGTTCATGTCCGCAAATGCCGCAGCGAGCTCATCCGAAAAGAGGTCCATCTGCTGGTAGGATATTTCATGATCGAAATAAAAGACAGCGGGTCTGTCGGGTTTCAGGGTGGCGCTTTCCCTGAAATCCCCGATGGCGGTTTTAGAATCGCAGTCAAGGTTTTCAGGTGCCCATTCCGGATAATGTTTGAGCCAGGGCTTCTGTTCATAAATGGATTCCATGGTCTCCTCTCGCGGTATCAGGCGATGGTCCAGCCGCCATCGATGTAAATGGTCTGGCCCGTAATAAAATCCGATGCAGGGGCGGCCAGAAAGATGACGATTCCTTCCATTTCGGGTAGATACCCCCAGCGTCCCATGGGGGTTCTGGTGTTGATGAAATTGAATCGCTCCGGGTCATTGCGGATCGGTTTCACCATTTCCGTTTCAAAGTAAGTGGGGCCGATGGCGTTGACTCGAATCCCCTGTTTCGCCCATTCCAGCGCCATGATTTTGGTCATCTGTTCTACACCTCCTTTGGCAGAGGCATAAGCGAGCTGGTTTGGAAGCGCAATTTTTCCCAAAATGGAACTCATGTTGATGACTTTACCATAGCCGCGATCCAGCATGTGCGGTGCCACCGCCTGAGCCACCAGAAAGTATCCTTTCAAATTGGTGTTGATCACCAGGTCCCACGCTTCTTCAGGGTAATCAACAACCTGCTCTCGGTGGTTGAGCCCCGCATTATTAACGAGGATATCAATCTTTCCGAAACGGTCGAGTATCCTTAGAACACCTTCTTGGACGCTCTTTTTGGAAGTGACATCCAGGATGAAACCGTCAGAATCCCTTCCCATATCTTTGATGGCCTGAGAAACCCGTTTGAGATCGTCGGTATTTCTACCGCAAATGGCCACATCTGCGCCGGCTTTGGCCAGGGCCATGGCGGAATTTTCGCCCAGTCCCTTCGTACTGCCGGTCACAACCGCAATTCTTCCGGTCAAATCAAAAATCTCCATACCCCTCCTTTCCTCATTAAAGAGCCTTCCCTTTTTGGGTCCAGCATCGTACCCGGTAATGTGCCTTCAGCAACGCATCCATCTGTTCCCGAGTGAGTACCTTGCCCGTCTCCGACCAATGTTAATTATAAGCCAGCGATGAGTCAGATCGTTATTGTTTACGGATCTTTAGTCTACATTAGATAGAATATAAGACAACCAAATTTAAAAGGCAAGAATAATAAATATTCGTTCTAAACCACCGCTGTACGGTTAAAATCTTAGGAATCTTAAAATTGTTTCATTTTATGAATACGTTACGGCCGCGCAATTTTTTAGGAGGCATAATTTTGCGCCAAAAAAGATCCTTTTCGGCACCCGCGTGAAGCACGGTATGAAGTACAAAGTCACAGAACGTCGGAAAGTCATCCGTTTACTACAGATGTATCCTGTGTAAAGACGGGGCATATCTATTTTCTTTCCGCGTTCACTAAAATTTCACCTTATCAAGCCCTTTAAGGTTCAATATGGCACGTGCCTCATCGGGGGTCGCCGGTTCAAGGCCCAGTTCACGGCCGATTCGAATGATTTTTTCCACCTGTTCTCCGTTACTTTTCGCTTTGACCCCCTTCTCCAGATAAAGATTGTCCTCCAGCCCCACGCGGGTATTGCCGCCCATGAGCAGGGCCAAATTGCACATGCGGAACTGTTCGCGGCCGGCCGCGCACACCGACCAGACGAAATCTTCCCCGAACATTTCTTTTGCGGTGTTCAAAAGGAACATCAGGTTGCCCACCGTCGCCGGTATTCCTCCCAGAATCCCCAGCACAAACTGCAGGTAGAGGGGTTTTTGAATATGACCTTTCTCCACTAGAAATGCCAGGTTATTGAGCATCCCCACATCATAGACCTCGAATTCCGGCTTGGTGCCTTCTTCTTTGAAATACCCACTGAATTGTTTCAGGGTCTTAAAAGTATTGGGAAAAATAAAATCCTCGGTCATGGCCAGATATTCGGGTTCCCAGTCGTATTTGAATTCCTTGATTTTGTCCAGCACCGGGAAAATGGCAAAATTTATGGAGCCTGCATTCAAAGAGGCCAGTTCTGGGCTGAAACGTTTCACCACCGCCACCCGCTGTTCAGCGGTCTGTCCCAGAGCGCCCCCGGTGGTGGTGCAGATCACGGCACTGGACCTGGTTTTTATTCTGGGAAGCAGCTCCGCAAACAATTCGGGCGTGCCAAAGGGTTTCCCTTCTTCAGGAGCCCTTGCATGGATGTGCACGACGGCGGCGCCGGCGTCACTGGCCCGGCCAGCTTCTTCAACGATTTCATCGGAAGTGATGGGCAGATGCGGCGACATGGTGGGGGTATGGATTGCACCGGTAATTGCGGCGGTTACAATGAATTTGTCTTTCATTTTTCACGGTCTCCTTTGTTTTACGCAAAATTAAAGAATTCAAATGCTACGAACACGCTTTCAAAAGAAAAATGGGTGCCATTTCAGAATGGGTTTGCTAAAATAAGTGAATTAATTCACAACAAAATGAAAATAGACCAGGAGAGGAGGAAAAATCAATGAAAAAAGTTGCAGTTGTCGGGTGTGGCGCTTACATGGATAGTGGATACGGATGTCCGGGAGAGTGGCGTTGTCTTAAAGCGGCGGCACTGGGTGAAGGCAAGTTTGATGAGCCTTCCCAGGTAACGGCTTATGTAAAATGCGAATGTCCGGGGCGAACGCTTGTGCCTACCATGGGCATGGCCATGAAGCTTTCTGAAGTCAAACCCGATGTGATTCATCTGAGTTCCTGTCTTGCCAATGCAAAACCGGGATGTCCCTATGGTACTGCCGAAGAGTTTGCGCAACTCCTTGAAGAGAACACAGGGATCAAGGTGATACGGGGAACCCATGATTACCATTAATGTTCAAACGAATAATACAAGCCCTCGGTAATATCAAAGGCGCTGATGCTTGTTCATACCCCTTGCCCGGGACATTGTCCTGACCAACTGGCTTGCCTTTTGCTGCCACTTAACTTCATTTATTGGGTGAACAACTTTCAGAATAACCCGGGTTGCAACCGCTCCTGCTGGAAAAAATCATTGTATCGCAGGACATTTTAGGATAACCTTGAAAAGCTATTTTTTTGAGAGGAAAATTCAGTCGTATTGCCATTGGTGGGGGAGCATGAACCAGGCAGGTTGGGTCGAAGCGGGCATCGGTTTATTAAGAGGCAGAGGGAGGAAGCCAATTGGATGATGTGGTTCAAGGGATTGAAGAGTTGACCGGATTTGCAAAGCAGGTCATTCAGGAAACCGGAAATGCGGCACTTTCATATTATGGAAAGGCGAAACCTGGCGAACGGTTCGATGAAGAGCTGGTTACGGAAGCGGAACTTCATTTGACGGAGTTCTTCCATGACCGTTTAGATGATCGCTTTCCCGAGCATCAGTTATTTGCCAACCAACAGGAAGATTCGGGGTACTCCCACGAAGACAAGCGATACTTATGGGTCTTTGATCCCCTTGATGGTGTCGCCAATTTCCAGGGCGGGATTCCTCTGTGGGGAATGTCACTGGCCCTTTTGGAAAACGCATGGCCTGTTTTCGGGGTATTTTATATGCCCGCAACCGGTGACCTGTTCCATGCCAATGCCGGTGAGGCGGCATATTGGGGCAAACAGAAAATCTATGCAGCACCTCCTTCAGAAATCAATGACGAAAGTGTTCTGCTGACCTATGCAAGATTTAACCACCACTACCGCCCATCCTTCGCGGGGAAGATTCGCAGTTTCGGTTGCACTTCCGCCCATATGTGCTATGTTGCCGCCGGGCGGGCGGAAGCGGCCATTATTGCCCGCGAGACGTTTCAGGATCTGGCCGCTGTCCGGGTGATTATTGAGGCCGCCGGCCTCGAGATTTGCAAGATGGACGGATCAAAGTTTTTCCTGAACGAATATATGAACGGAAAAAAGATTGAAGAACACCTCCTGGTGCTGTCATCCGAAAGCCGGACCCGCATCCATGACTGTTTGATACCGATCGATTGAAACCCCGCTTAGAATATTCATCACAAAATAGATTTGAGAAGCGCGGCGCTACGATTTCAGGGATGTATTTATTGGAACGGCCCGTTTTCTTTCCAACCGGGAGAAGTCAAAGGTGGGACTCCCGGGGACTTAAAAAATCCGGAGACCGCAAGAAAATTACCAACAATGGACAGCCGATGAAGAAGACGATCAAAATGAGAGAAATGCTGGACAACCAGAAAGGCATCATCAAAAGAGTTTCCGCAACCGGGGATATGGGTCGAAGGATCCGGGAGATGGGGCTTGTACCCGAAACTCCCATCCAGATTCGCGGTCGGGCCCCCTTGAAAGATCCTGTGGCCGTCAAAATCAGGGACTATGTGTTGACGCTCAGGAACAATGAGGCCAGCAATATTCTTGTGGAAGTGGAAGAAGGCCCTTCCAGCTAAGCGCTGAATCCATGAAACAGAAAATCATTATCGCACTTTCGGGAAACCCCAATGCGGGAAAAACGACCGTTTTTAACGCCATTACCGGCGCGCGGCAGCATATTGCCAACTATCCCGGCGTAACCGTTGAAAAGAAATATGGGGTGGTTCATCACAAAGGCTGGGAAATAGAGGTGGTGGATCTGCCCGGAACCTATTCCCTGACGGCGTATTCCATGGAAGAGATTGTGGCCAGGGATTTCGTGATCAACGAAAAGCCAAGGTTGGTGGTGGATATTGTGGATGCATCCAACCTGGATCGGCATCTTTACCTGGCCGTGCAATTCAAGGAACTGGGAGTCCCTTTGATCCTGGCCCTCAACATGGTGGATGTGGCCGAAGGTCGCGGCATCAAGGTGGACCACGATGCGCTGTCCCTCCAGTTTGGGGTGCCGGTGGTTCCCATGGTCGCCAGATCCGGCAAGGGGATTACGGCACTGCTGGATAAAGTAGTGGAGGAGGCTTCCCAAAGTCCGGAATGGGTGAACGCCCCCATGAGCTACGGCATGGATATCGACTCGGGCCTTGACCGAATTTCGTCCATCATCGAAAAATCTCATGTCTTCGACAAGAAATACCCTTCCCGATGGCGGGCGCTCAAATGCCTTGAGGGGGACAGCCAGATCAAGGGACTGCTCAATAAAGACCCGAAACTGGGAAAATCCATCACAGACATCTGCGATGATATTGCCAAGCATACCATGAATACCCTGGAGGAGGAACCGGAAGCTATCATTGCGGACCATCGATACGGCTATATCGCAGGGATCACCAAGAAGGTGGTTAAACGGAAGATCGAGATGCGCCTTAATGTTTCAGACAAGGCGGATAAGATCCTTACCAATCGGGTTCTCGGCCCCATCATTATGGGATTTATTCTGTACGGCATTTATTCTTTCACATTCTGGGCCAGCGAAATACCGCTCTTGTGGTTTGAAATGTTTTTTGATTCCCTCAAAAATCTGGTGACCACCTTTGTACCGGCTGGTATTCTTCAATCATTGATGATATCCGGCGTGATTGACGGTGTTGGCGGAGTGCTGGGATTTGTGCCCCTGATCATGTTTATGTTTTTCTCAATCGCCATTATGGAGGATTCCGGATATATGGCCCGGGTTGCCTACATGCTGGACCGGGTGCTCAGATGGTTCGGGCTCCATGGCAATTCCGTGATGGCGCTGGTGGTGAGTGGGGGCATATCCGGTGGATGTGCTGTGCCGGGGGTGATGGCCACCAGGATATTGAAGGATCCCAAAGAAAGGATCGCCACACTTCTGGTGGTGCCCTTCATGAATTGCGGCGCCAAACTACCGGTTTACGCCATGCTGATCGGTGCTTTTTTTACCGGAGACAAGGCCCGCATGCTGTTTATCCTGACACTTATCTCGTGGGGTTTTGCCCTGTTTGCCGCGAAGTTTCTAAGGGCCACGGTCCTTAAAGGCCCCACCACGCCATTTGTGATGGAACTGCCACCTTACCGTGCCCCCACCCTTCGCGGATTGTTGATTCATACATGGGAGAGAACGTGGCAGTACGTCAAGAAGGCAGGTACTGTCATTCTGGCTTTTTCCGTCATTCTTTGGGCAATGATGACCTTTCCCAGGCTTCCTGACGAACAGATCCAAATTTTTGATCAGGAGATGTCGAAAGTTACCAGTACCTTTTTCAGCCGGCAACCCGCTTCTCATGGGATTCAGGATGAAGCGGAATTGAATGTTTTAAAGGGTCTCTATGATCGTCTTAAGCGCGGGGAAAGTGTTGTGGTCTCTTCCGGACAAAATGATACCCTTTTAAGTGTGGCGCGGACTGCCCTCCGGCTTGGGGCGAACAACGGTAAAACGACGATAGAGGGAGTTACAGAAGAAGTTGTGGCTGCGGCCGCTTTGTTTCTCACATACCGCCAGCGGATGGCGGAAATTAACAGTCTGGAGCAGGAAGCGGCCCTTAAAGGAACCATCGCGGGGTGGTTGGGTCGTAAACTGGCGGTTATTACGCACCCTTTGGGCTTTGAATACCGGACAAATATCGCCCTGGTGGGCGGTTTCGCCGCCAAGGAAGTGATCATCTCTACGCTGGGAACGGCCTATTCGCTGAGCGATGGCGATGAAGCGGCGTCTCTTCCGGCGAAATTGCAGAAAGATCCCGCCTGGAACCCGCTCCAGGGTTTTGTTTTGATTATTTTTATTATGCTCTACGTTCCCTGTGTGGCAACGGTCGCGAGCATCCGTAAGGAGAGTTCCTGGAAATGGGCGGCTTTTTCGATTTTCTTTAATCTTGTGGTCGCCTACGGGATTTCCTTTTTGATCCGCCAGGGCGGTTTATTTCTGGGGATGGGCGGTTAATTTAACGCGTTTTTAAAAAAAGAAATTTTGGTAACAGGTTTACGATGAAGATGAAACGGAGTCAATGAACATGGAAAAGATGCCGATGACAAAAGATGGGCTCGAAAAGTTGAAGTCGGAACTGGTCTATTTCGAAAAAACAGAAAAACCCAATAACATCCAGGCCATCGCGGAGGCACGCGCTCACGGAGATCTCAGCGAAAATGCCGAATATCACGCCGCCAAGGAAAAGCAGGGGTTGATCGCAGCCAAAATCAACGAATTGCAAAATGCCATCGGCCAGGCGGAAGTAATCGATGTCAACGATGGTCCCATGGATCGCGTGGTGTTCGGTCGTACCGTTTTGTTGTACGATATTCAGAACGACAAAGAGATCACCTATCAGCTCGTGGGTCCCTACGAATCGGATCCCGAAAATGGCCGCATTTCCATCAAAAGTCCCCTGGGCCGAGGCCTCATCGGGAGGGAGATTGGTGATGAAGTAAAGATCAAAACCCCCCGGGGCGTTCTGGAATTTGAAGTCCTGGAAATTAAGTGAGGTGTGACCATGAAAACAGTGGAAGATTTGGCTGCCGTTACAGTCCGGCTGAAAATCGAGGCGCAGTTACCCGAAGGAGCGGTTCAGGAGTCCGTAAACCAGGAATTTGAATTCATTTACGGTATAGAACATCAGGTCCCCACCCTTGAAAAGGCATTGGAAGGTGCAGTGGCAGGCCATCAATTCAGCCTGGTGATCCCACCCGGTGAACTTTACGGGGCTCATGATCCTGAACTGATTCGGGAAATTCCCAAAGAAGGTTTGCTCAAGCAACGGATTCGGGAAGGTCAATATTATCGTCAGATGAAAATGGGTTCTCTGGTGCAATTTAAAGTGCTTGAAATCAAAAACGATACCATCCTTGTTGATTTCAATAAGCCCACAGCGGGCATATCTGCTCTGATGGAAGGGGAAGTGCTGGCGGTCCGAAAAGCCTCTGAAGAGGAAATCGCAAAGGCCGAGGAAAACCAGCACAAAAGGGAGATCGGGTGCGGATGAGGGATCCGGTTTGCAGCATTTTCATTCACGGATTGGAGAGTAGTAACAAAGGGACAAAGTCCGTTTATTTTCGCGAAAAGTTTCCGGACATGATTATCCCCACATTTGTGGGGACGCTTCCCGAACGGCTTTCTGCGCTCGATGAATTTCTTTTGAATCAATGGGACATTCGAATGGTCGGAAGCAGTTTTGGCGGATTGATGGGGGCGCTTTTTGCCATGGAAAACGAGGCGAGGGTGAAACGTCTCACCCTCCTGGCACCTGCCATTCATATGATTCAGTATGCGCCTGGAAAGATACGACCCATTTCCGTTCCGGTGTGTATCTATCACGGGACCGAGGATGAAGTGATTCCCCTAAAAGAAGTGGAAATAGCAGCAGCAGAATTCTTTACAAACCTGACCTTTCACAAAGTTCGGGACGACCATCTTCTTCACAAGACCTTTAAGACCATTGACTGGGAAAACCTTCTGGCGTAGGGGCCCGCCCCCGTGCCTGCCCCGATAATGCCGGACAAACCCTGACACAGGGCAATCACAGGGGGTTGCCCCTACGGGTTCTCTTTTTCCTTCTGAAGGGTATCAACCTGGGATGCATACCAGTCCATCTGACGGCAAATCCCTCGAATGATGCGCACTTCCCTTGCGCGCAGGGGAACCCTTGCGAGAAATCGGCGGATATTCAGCAGCCAGTGTTCGGGATTTTGAGGGTCCAGGAAGCCGATCTTTGAAAGCATTTCCCTCAAGTGATCATACATACCCTCCAATTCAAAGCTGTTGGCCAGCCGGGGAACCGGAGTTTCCCGGCGATCAGAATCCGTAGCCAGGAACAGCTCATAGCAGACGATCACCACCGCCTGGGCCAGATTGAGGGATGAAAAGGACGCCGTGGGCACCGTTACAATGGTATGGCAGAATCGAAGCTGGTCATTGGAAAGCCCCCGATCTTCAGGGCCGAACAGGATAGCGGCGGAATTGTCTTGAGAGATGGGTATCAGTTTTTGTGCCAGGGTTCTTGGCTGCGTTAGAGCGGGCCTCAACGTGCCGTTACGTGCGGTGGTCCCCACCAGGTACTGAAATGTTGCAAGGGCTTCTCTCAGATCTTTATGAATATCCATCCCTTCCAGTACTTTTGTGGAGCTTCCCGTAGCTGTCTTATTCATGCGGTCCGCATCGCAGTTCTTGGGATCCACCACAATCAGCCTGCTCAACCCCATATTGTGCATGGCACGGGCCACGGAGCCGATGTTTTCAGGAATCTGGGGTTGGACCAGCACGATGGCCACATTTTCCAGCGCGATTTTTGAGGTCATTTTTTGAGTAAATCCAGGATTTCGGTGTTGAGTTCGTCGCTGTCAAAGGAAAACAGGACGGTCCCTCTGTTGACTTCAAAGGAGATCAGATGACATCCGTAATGCTCGGCCACGGATTCCAGCATGTCTTTGAACTGGCTGGCATAAGGATGATCCGCATCATCCACGTCCGTTTCAAAAAGATCTATCTCAAAACAACCGGATGAGACTTTCATACCTGACGGCACCTCCAGAAAATGATTGTACCCAGCGCCATGATAACGGTTCCGGATAGAAATATGGCGCCGAAATTGAAAAAGTCAAGGAGCAACCCTCCCAGGAGGGGCCCCAGCAGCATGCCGATGCTATGGCCCAGGGTGAGCAGCCCCATGACAGATCCCATGGCCTTTGACCGCCGGCCTTCGATAACACCGATGGCCATGATTGCGGGCAGTGAAACACCCCCTGCCAGCCCCAGCACGCTGTTGATCGCCATCAACTGCCAAAAGGAAACCGCATGGTCCAATGTGAGCATGGTAAAGATCGTCAAGATCCCTCCGAAAAGGGTAAGCGATTTCTTGTTGAAACGGTCTGCGGCATATCCCATGGGGGCTTGCAGCAAGCCGCCGATCAGCACATTGACCATCACCACCAGGCCGATGGCGGAGCTGGAAAGACCGATCCGGGTACCGGCAAGCAGGGGCAGAAAGGCCCAGATAAGACCGATGCAGGTGGTAAAAGCAATGCGGAAAACCAGGATGGAAAATATGGAAGGAACTCTGATGAGATCTTTATAACCCGCTTTTTTTTCAATGGATTCAGGTGAATCGATCTTTGCCGTTCGTTCCGATGGCAACATGATAAGGCACAGAAGAAACCCCAAAAAAGTAAGGATTCCCATCCCCGCAAAGGAAGCCTGGATGGAAAGCCAGTCTTTTATAAGGCCGCCCAGGACGGGTCCTGCACTCAGTCCGCCGAAAAGCGAGACGTTGAACAGACCCATCAAACGGCCTTCACGGTCAGGGGGAATCATTTCGCCCACATAGGCCTGAGCCACGGGTAGCACCATGGCCGATGCAAAGCCCTGTCCCAGACGGAGAATAATCAATGCCGTCACACTGGTGCTGACCACATAGAAAAGGGAGACCAGGAAATAGAGAAAAAGACCCATGGTGATGAACGGTTTTCTACCCTTTAAGTCGGAGCGTTTTCCAAAGTAGGGAACAAAAATGGTACGGGTGAGTGAAAATGCGCCGAAAATCAAACCGATTTGAAGCCCACCCGCTCCCAATTCATGGGCATAATTGGGAAGGAGCGGTGC
>JAJDOH010000143.1 GCA_022340265.1 Deltaproteobacteria bacterium
GATTGACTTCCGCGACTGACGGATAGCAGTCGTCGGGAGAATCAATCGCTACGGACGTCGTACCAAAAATTGAGACCGTCCCCGCTGGGAGAAAAGAGTCACCGTCCGAAGGCGGGCGTAAACGCAGCAAGAGCCTTTGACTGATGCGATGATGCGTGACGATCAGGGTCCCCTTGGAGAAAACAACATTGATTTTGATACCGAGTAGTGCCGCGATTTCCCCTGCCCATGCCCCGGCGGCGTTCACCACCAGCTTGGTTTGGACAACTCTTTGTTTCCCGGTAACCGTATCAAAAAGTCGGACGGCTTGGATTTTTTTGTTTCTTCTTTTGAATCCAACAACTTCACTATTCCCTAACAGCGTTGTTCCAAGGCCAATGGCGTGTTGGATGTTATCGCAGGATAGTCGGAAAGGATCGACCGCGCCATCTGGTGTGGCATAGGCTGCGATGATTTTTTCAGAAAGACAGGGTTCCTTCCGGCGGGCTTCTTCCAGAGAAACCTCCTGAACCGGTATGCCGCTTAGGCGACAGAGCCCGGGAAAATCAGCCACATAATTTTCGTCGTCGCCTTGAACAGCCACACACAAAGCACCGATCGCCTCGACGCATTGCGGCGCTATTCTCTTTAAGATCAGATTTTCTTTCATGCATTCGGTTGCAGTTTCCCGATCTTTGGCGACGTAACGCGCACCACTGTGTAAATGTCCGTGATTCGCACCTGTGGCGCCGGCATTGATGTGGAATTTTTCGGCTAGAACGCATTTAAGACCCCGTAACGCCAGATCCCTCGCCAGGCCTGTACCGGTAGCGCCGCCACCGATTATCAGCACGTCAGTTTCCAATGGGGTCTCCTCATTCCGTCAGTTTATTGTCCGTTCAGGCCGTGGGGAAATCCCCCAACGGTCACCGTTTCGTGGCAAAGCCCTATTCTCTTCTAATGCGTCATCCGGTGAGTTTTGTCTTTAAATACAAGCCTGGCCCAAGAAGCGTTTTTGTAACGCATAGAAACATACCTATCCGGATATGTCAATAGCACATAGAGAGAAAAGACGGACACAAATTATTTCAAATATATTCTTATCTATTTTGAATTCTTACCAATTTTAGAGAAATAATTTTTTTTTCTTTTTGACCTTGACAAAATAATTTTTACACACGACAATGCTGGTTAGCTGGTTTTGTGCCGTTGATAAATCGCCCGATGGTTTCAGTTCCTCATCAATCGGCCTGCAAAATTGAAGGATTTGAATTTTGAAGAAAAGCCAAACCAATCGCAATCCAATCGCCCGTTTTGACGCTTCCAAAAACGGGACCGTTCCGGATTGCCTCGCCAAGATTGAAGCCTATATGCGGTCTTTGAATGCCGCAGAAAAAAAGGCAGCCAAATACATCTTAAAAAAGCCCGGCGATGTTATCGATATGACCATCTCTGAGCTGGCGACCGAAAGTTCTGTGAGTGAAAGCACGGTTTTCAAGTTATGCCGCACACTGGATTTCAACGGGTTTCGTGATTTCAAAATCACATTGGCTCGCCAATACGGCGAATCCAATTCATATTCCATCGATGATGAGCCGGTAAAAAAAAGGGATTCTGCCGAAAGCCTCACCCAAAAGTCCTTTCATGCCTCAATCGACTCATTGCAAAGCAGTTTGAAAACGTTGGATTATGGTGAATTGGAGCGCGCTTACAAAGCCTTGAAAGATGCAAAAAGAGTTTTGGTGATTTCGGTCGGGATGTCTCGAACCACCTCGCTCTTTGCAGCCGACAAATTCGCTTTATTCGGTATCGATGCTGTTGCCGCAACGGACATCCACGTTCAGGCTATGCGTGCGTCATTGTTAACCCCAAAAGATGTTCTTTTCGCTTTTTCTCGGTCCGGTGATACCCGGGACATTATTGAAGCCGTTAAAATAGCAAAAGATAAAGGCGCAACCATTATCGGGGTTACAAACAGTCTGCGTTCCTATTTCGCCAAGCTGCTTGATATTCAACTACTGGTCCAATCGAAAATTTCCAGATTTAAAGGGGATGTATTGGCTTCCCGGATCGAACATATCTGTCTGGTGGACGTTATATACTTGATGTTTGCGGCTCGGAATCCAAAGAAAGCGGCCGCACACTGCGGAAATATTTTGCATGCAGCGGCAACTAAACAACTCTGAAGCTGTCAAATATTTCACATAATATTTACTCATTATTGCCGGAATGACGGCTCTGGGAGCAACGTACCTTGCGGGATTGGCGGTCGGCTTTTGGCACTCAAAAAAAGAAATTTCACAGCAGTGGAATATTGCTAAAGAGTATGAGCCGCGCATGTCCGAAGATCAACGTGAAGGCCTTTACACTGCCTGGAAAGATGCCGTTTAACGGTCTTTTGGCTGGGCAAAGGTGTGTGCGATAACTTGAATGGAGGGAGCGGGAAATCGTATCGTTTTTGAAGTGTCACGGATTTTCCCTAACAGCGATGCTTCAGCTATTGCCACCCGGGAAGGAGGAAGGAGGTGAGGAAAAGGTAAGATGGTCAATGTGTCGTCAGGCCCTGATGGTTCTCATAGCGTTTGACAAAGATGAACGTCCAGCATTTAAGGGAGGTACATTTAAGATGAAGAGACTAGTTCTAGTGGTTTTAGGTGCAGTGTTCTCGGTTTGCTTGGGGGCGGCGTTCCTTGGTGCGGCTGAACTGCCATGCGCCAAGGATTATGCCAAGGATGTCCCGCCGGCAATTTTGAAAAGAGCGGGGACATTGCCAGATTGCTACATGTTTCCAAATGATTGGGTCAAAAAGCAGGATTGGAAAGCCATTCGAGAAAAGCACGCCGGTACCAAACTGACCATCATGTTTGAAGGAACGGACGTCGGTGCCCCATTGATGACGAAAGACAATTTTGAGAAACTGACGGGAATGAAACTGGAGTTTATCAGCGTCCCGGTCCAGATGCAGTTTGAAAAGCTCCTGATTTCTTACAGCACAGGAAAAGCGGCATACGACGTGGCAACCATCCTTTCGCAGCAGATGCCGGTGTTCGCGAGATTTCTGGAGCCCCTGGATGACTGGATCAAGAAGTGGAACTACGATTGGGATGATCTTTTCCCGAGCTTTCAGAAGCTGATGACCCGTGACGGAAAGATCATGATGCTCCCCAACGACTTTGACAATCACTTCTGGCATTGCAGGGCAAAATTTCTTGACAAAGCCGGACTAGAGGGGCCGCCGAAGACCTGGGACGAGGTGGTCGAGTACAGCAAGAAGATGAAGCCCATCTTGCCGGAAGGCATCTGGCCCACCGGGTTTATGATGAGCCGCGATCTCCTGGGATGGGAAAGCTTCTGGGATGTAGCTGCGCCTTTCGGGGCCAATTACTTCAAAGAAGGGACCTGGGAGCCGGATTTTGCCGGTGCGGAGGCCATCAAGGCAGCTGATTTCCTCAAGAAGATGATGGACGACGGCCTGCTCGCACCCGGATCTCCCTCATGGGGATACGTGGAGCAGTTGGAAGCCTGGAACAACGGGACGTTGGCCATGTGTATCCAATACCCCATTCAGGAGTCCTATGTGCCGGCCATGTCCAAGATCGCCGAAGAACCGCGGATTCACAGCCTGGTGCCAAAGGGCATGGGACCCAAAGGGAGATATGCTCCCCACGGAACCTCCACCAATGTGGGGCTGGGCATCAGCAAGCAGTCCAAGGTCAAGGAAGCCGCCTTTATCTGGGCCGCCTATAATTCCAGTGCCGAAGTACAGTACATCTACACCATTACCGGTACGGGTATTGACTATGGGAGAAAGAGCCTGTTTGCCAACAAGCGGGCCAATGATTTCTACCCCAATGCCAGGGCGTCCCTGGAATCAGTCCCCTACCTGTATCTGCCCCTCAACATCCCGCTCAATACGGAAATCATGGCCGCCTTCGTTCCGGCCGTGCACGATGTCTGGACGGGAAGAGGGAAGGCAGCGGACATTCTGCCCAAGGCGAACAAACAGATACATGATATCATGCAGAGATACGGATATCTGGATAAGACGCCGCCGGAACCACCCCGTTCGTTCTGGAATAACGATTATTACAAAAACGAGAAAGAAAAATACGGGCTGGACCAACTGCTGATGCAGGTGGTTGATTAGCCAAACCAAAGAGTGGTGGAGGCGGGTATTCCGCCTTTGCCACTCTTTGAAACCAATGGAATCTCAAAAAACCAGCCGATTGGATTAGTTTAGTTGCAGATGGCCACTGCCTAGGAGGAACTAGATTGAGAAACGAAAAACTTACCGGGCTTTTTTTGATCATGCCGGCCTTTGTTTATTTAATGTTCTTTCTCATCGTTTATCCTTTTGGATACAACATTTACGAGAGCTTTTTCCAGTATTCCATGTTAACCGATACCAGCAAATTTATCGGCATGGGAAATTATATTGGTTTGATGAAAAATCCCCAATTTCTAAACAGCATGAAGGTCAGCGGAATCGTAGTGATCCTGGGGCTAGCGATAGAGACCGTCCTGGGGCTCTTGATCGCCATGGCCCTCAACCAGAAGTTTAAGGGGAGGA
>JAJDOH010000014.1 GCA_022340265.1 Deltaproteobacteria bacterium
ATTCTTGAGCAATGTTTTCAAGTCTTGAGCGTTTTCTTTTTCCCACAAAATCACCTTGGGTCCGGAAGCATCGCCAGCCAGGTTCAGTTGTTCTTCAAAAGATACGGGAAACCCGATTTCGGCGGGAATATCCCTGTTGCATTGCTTTGCGGCACTGTAAGCGATTTCTTTCCAACGATGGCGCTTTTTCTTACATCTCTCCACACCCAGATGCACCACGCTGCGAGAGCTGAAAAAGGGCAGAATTCGGGTCACTCCCAGTTCAGAGGTCTTTTGGATCAGATAATCCATGGGGCTTGATTTAATGACAGCCTGGCACAGGATGATTTCGATGGCAGGGACTGTAACCGGATCCATGGTTTCTTTGATTCTAACGCTCACCGCATCGCCTGAAACCGATTGGATTTCAGCCAGAAACCGTCCTCCTTTACCGTCCAAGAGGATCACGGCATCTCTTTTCCGCATTCGGAGCACCCTGGACATGTGGCGGGCTTCGCGGCCTTTAATCACACAGAAATCGCTTTCGATTTCAAGATCTTCTACCAGAAACCGCCTTAATGAGGTATCATTCACCGTCTTTCCTTAAAACCATGCAGGCCCATTCATCTTGGTTAAGGGTACGGGTGGCAGCAAACAGCGTCGCGTGAAGAGCTTCCTCGATTTGTTTCACCTGGTCCCTCAAAATACCCGAGATCACCAGGTAACCGCCGCTTTTAACCAGCTGGTAAAGGCTCTGCATGAGCCGAAGAAGTTCGCCCAAAATCAGATTGGCACACACAAGGGAAAAACGCTCGTTTATGGCTTGGACGGGGGTTTCGGAAAGTGAGACGGCATTTGCCGCCCCATTTAAACGGATGTTCCGTTCGGCCCACCGCACCGCTTCGGGATCCACATCAATGGCCATAATTCTTTCAAATCCCAGCTTCGCCCCATAAATGGCCAGGATGCCGCTTCCTGTTCCCACATCCAGCAGGGTTTGACCCCTTTGCGCCCCTAAGGATTCCATGGCCTGGAGACACATTTTCGTGGTGGCATGCTGTCCCGTCCCAAAGGCCGGGCCCGGATCAATCCGGATAACGGTTATTTCTCCTTGAGGCGGCTGGTTCTCCCAGACCGGAAGGATCAGGAGGGTTGGTGTAACCTGGACCGGACGAAAGAAACGCCGCCAGTTTTTTTGCCAGTCCTGATTTTCTAATTTGCTTAACCTGAAGTCGGGAATGGGAAGGTTGGGAAGAATCAATGACAGCTGACTGAGGTAAGTGAAGATTTTATCCCGGATCTCCTCCGGGCTTCTCTCCAGGGGCAAATAGGCTTTGAGGGTCTGGTTGCCGAAATCCTCCAGGACTACGCCCGTTGCACCCAGATCAAAAAAAAAGGCGCTCAGAGGATCATGCACCTCCGGCGCCGCATCAATGGCAATTTCCAGCCACCCGGTATTCTTACTGTCGGAAAAGACCAAGGCGTTCTCCGTTTAAGGACCCAAGCCCGCTTTTCGGGCTTGGGTCCTTAATGTCATGCTTTTTCGAAAACGTAATTCAGTTGGCCGTTAGACAGCGTGTTGGCCCGGGTGGTCATCTCCATGCCCACTTCAATTTCATTTTCGGGAACATCACCGGCAATCCGGCCGAAGACCTTGTAATCGCCATAATCCAAAAGGGCAATGGCATAAGGCAGGTCCTCCCCGAAGCCGATGGGGGCGTATTCCAGCTTGCTGTACGTAACCAGCTTCCCTTTTCCGGACACCTCAAACCATTCCATGTTACTGGACAGACATTTGGCACAGTCGGCGCGGGGCGGAAAGTAAACCGCATCGCATTCCGTGCATTTTGTCCCCATGACCTTTCCCTCTTCCAGGTAACTGACAAAGTCGTTGACTTTCGTAATGGCGGTAAAGCTCACGGTTCCGAATTTACTGAATCGAATATCCATTTCTCTTTTCTTTCCCATGACATTACCTCCCAAAAATGCTGACGTTTCCGTACAATCCCACACCACCGATATTATGAACCAGTCCGATTTCGGGATCCTTGACCTGCATGTCACCGGCCTCTCTCCGCAACTGAAGCACAATGGTTCTGATCTGCGAACCGCCGGTGGCGCCGATGGGATGCCCTTTGGACAACAGCCCTCCATCCACGTTGACCGGAATGCTTCCTTCCTTGTAGGTTTCTTTGGCTCTGATCAATTCCTTTCCCTGACCGGGTTCGGCAAAACCTAAATTTTCATAAGCCATCATCTCGGCGATGGTGAAACAGTCATGCACTTCGGCCACATCCACGTCTTTGGCGGTAATGCCCGCCATTTTGTAAGCCTGTTCCGCCGATTCCCTCGCCACCGTAAGGCCCGAAAAGAGATCTCTCCCCGCCAGGTTGACACTGGTGGAGGCCGATCCCAGCCCAATAATCCAGACCGGCTTTTTGGAAAAGGCCTTCGCCTTTTCCTCATTGGCGACGATGACGCATGAGCTGCCGTCCGCATTGGCACAGCAGTCACCGACCCTAAGCGGCGATGCCACCGGTCCGGACATGGGACTGTTCGGATCCGAAAACATTTCAAAAGCGACCGGTTTACGATACACCGCTTTTTCATTCAGCTGTCCGTAAGTTGCGGCCTTGACACGGATAAGCGCCAGATCCTCGGGCGTGGTTCCATATTCCGCCATATGCCGTTTGGCATACATGGCATAATATGCCGGCATCATGGTGCCGAAGGTGCTCTCCCACTGAATGTCCGCGCCCCGTCCCATCCGTTCCTGGCTTTCCGCTGAAGATATCTCAGACATTTTCTGAAACCCGACCACGGCCACCACGTCGTGAAGTCCCGATTTAACCAGCGCATAGGCATATCTCAACCCCATACTGCTGGAAGAACACAGGCTTTCCAAATAGCAGGTGGGCTGTGGCGTAAGGCCTAAATATTCCGCAAAAACCCCCGCAGGGGACCTTTGTTTGTCATACTCCGGAGCGGAGCAGATAATGGACGCATCAATATCCTTGCTTGAAATCCCTGCGTCCTGAACAGCTTCTTTGAACCCTTCAAATGCAAGCTCTCTGATGGATCCGGGGTACCCGCGCACAAAAGCGCTTTGGCCGACTCCGATCACTCCTACTTTACCCATTATAACCTCCGAGTTGTCTTTTTTTGCCGTACGACTGTCAAAATACCGTTATTTAATTATTCGTTATCCACAGTTTCGAAAGGCTGGATTATAGAAAATGATCTCTGACGGGTCAAGGAAGAAACCGTTCCGGTCAGGTTCCCGGTTTATAGAAAAGTGCCAGAACAGTACCGGAAAGAATAAGCCCGCCGGCCATTGAAACACCGAGAGCGAACATTCCCGCATCGCCCATCATACCGATACCCATGGGAATGGCGCCTCCCCCGACCAGAAAACCAAAAGGCACCGTCATGGAAACGGCAACATTTCTGGAACTGCCGGGGCCGATGGCGGAAAGCGCCGCGAAACCCGGTGGGAAAAAACAAACGGCCACCACCGGCTGCAGGAATACCAGTGCCACCAGCCATGATCCCGTCAACGCCCCCAGCAGCATGGTGGCCACGCCCGCCAGCAGAAAGACACTGCTCATGGTCAATCTCGGACCGACCCGGTCAGTGGCCCAGCCCGATATAAAAACCATAAACATCCCCGATATGCGTGAAAAAGCCACCAGGGTGTTGGCCCAGTTTCGTTCGAGGCCGTGCTGGGTCACCAGAAACAGCGGCAGCATGGTATAAATTCCCATAGTGGCTGAAATCCCCAGCGCAAATAGTATCACCATGATCCAGAAAGCGTTTTCTTTAAAAAGTGTCTTTAGGGACGGGAAATTGAGGGTTTCACCGCGAAAATCACCACCTTTTCCGAAAAAGGAGAACAGGATCCCCGTCAAAATGGAGCAGCCTCCCAGAAAAAGGAGAACCCCGCGCCACGAAAACCACATCATCAATCCTTCCGCCAGCAGCGGCGCCAGAAAAAAACCGGCATTTGGAGCCAGTTCGTGAGTGGCGATCGCTTTTCCCCAATGCCTCGCAGCCACCATTGCAGTGAGGGAGGCGATACCGGATGGGAGGTAGAGCCCTGATCCCAGACCCAGCACCAGCAAACCAAACCGAATACTCCAGAGACTGTTGCATAGGGTAATCCATATGAGGGAAATCCCGACGGCCGTTGCCGATAAGACAATCGTTTTCCGGTGTGGAATGCGGCTTGAGACAAGACTGGACCCGGTAATTGAAACAAAATACCCGATGCCGATAAACAGGAAGAGCGAAGCGGCCTCAGCATGGGCCAGGGCGAGTTCCTTTTCAATGCTGGGCAGCAACGGTGCGAAAATAATTCTGGATGTGAAATTCAAGAAGAAAATACTGGTTAAAAAGAGAACCGGTCCCAGAAATGACATAAATCCAGCCGGCTCAAAGTCCTCCTCGACGTGGGGCTCTAGGGAGGGTGATCGTTCTGTATTGTTGCTTACCGTCATGGTTTTCTACAACGCGTTTACCTTATAAGAGTTGTCCATCTAACGCCTTGAATTCAAATTCATGTTCTGATAAACCTGATCCTGCATTTCCGAATGCACCGTTATATTCATCTTATTTGGGGATGAACATTTATGAAACCCTTTCAAAACAGATGGCCGCTAAAAAAGACAAAGGCACCTGAACTGAAGGCGTTGAACGTCTTGGCAACAAAAGGTGCTGGACGGGTGTGGTGCTTCAATATCAACTTTTGGCTCTTAATCGGGATTGCAGGGGCGCTTATCCTTTATCTTCTCTTCTCTTTTCTACTGGTGGCTCGTTTTTTTGGCGAATACCAGCAGCAACGTCTTCTAAAGCAACTGGAAACAGATTTCCGGACAACCCGAAAAGCGCTTTATCAGGCCAAACAACGGTTGAAATTTCTGGAAAATTACATTGACCCTTCAAAGATTCCGGAAGAAGGTACAAAAGAAACCCAGAACCCTGAAGCCGCTCCCGGCCAGAACAAAACATCCATCAGCAGTGACGGCAAATTCTCGAAAGCATCCGAATCAGCACTTGAAAAGTCTATCTTCGTTATCCAGGATATGGAAATAAACAGTCGAGACAACAGCCTTTCGACGACCTTTAAACTGGCCCGATCCTCTCCCGGAGGGAGTCCTGTCAGAGGGTATCTCTTCGTCCTTGCCGTTGACCGGTCCACTGACCCGCCTCGGATTTGGTCCTCGCCCAAAGCAGTCATTGAAAACGGAATACCCGTGAATCCCCAAAAGGGTCAGGCCTTCAAAATAAGAAACTTCCGCCGAATTCGCGCCAGATGGACCTTTGAATCAGTTGGAAACTTACCTTCGGATTTGAAGATACTGGTCTACGACAAATCGGAGAGTCTTCTGTTCGCTGAAAATTATCAACTGAAAAAGAACTAAATTCGGAACATTACATTCGCCTGCGTCAGGGCACATATTCCAGACTGATCGTATCATCCCAGGGATCTGCAGTTTTGACTTTTACCAGAATTTCCTGCCCTTTCGAAAATATGATGCCATCCTGACGCTTGAAATCCGTCACCATCAGAAAATCCGTTAAAACAATCCTGTATTTGTTCTTGAGCTCGTCCAGTACCAGGGCTTTAAGTATTTTGCCCCGGTTTATTGCCAGATACTTCAAGATCCAATAGCGCAACCGGTTTCTTTGAATCCGTCCCAGGTTCTTCACCAGGGGTTCCACGGACATCCTGACTTCTTCAAGGGTTTCTTCGCTGTAGATGGGCATTTCTTCAGCAAAAAAGCGAGTCAACTGCCGCTGCACCACGAGATCAAGGTATCGGCGTATGGGAGAGGTGGCTTGCGTATAAAGATCGACGCCCAGGCCGCAGTGGGGCTTTGGATGGGTGCTGATTTGGAGGGGACTCAGTTTTCTGCGTTGTTGAAACACATAATAAATATATCCCCTTTCATCCAGGGGCAGTTTTTCCGTTGGCTGCGTTTGGGCCCTGAACAGAACCGGAATGTCATTTTTTTGACAAAACTCGGCGGCCAGCTGATTATACAGGATCATGAACTCGGCGATAATCATTCTTGATGGTGAATCCTGCGGCACCAGTTCCAGCTTCAAAATCCCATTCTCATCCGTATCAACTTCCAGTTCAGGCAGTGAAAGATTCATGGCGCCTCGATCCATCCGTTTTTGACGAAGTATTTCCGCCAGCCTGCGCAGGTCTTGAAACGGGCTTTGTTTTAGAAGAGTTTCATTAACCTCCTGATAGGTGAGCCGTTTTTGAACGCGAATGATGCTCGTCGTGAATCGGTATCGCAGCAGCAACCCGTCCTGGTTGAATCTTGCAAGAAGGGAAATCGCGGGACGGTCACACGCTTCTTTTAAGCTCAACAAATCCTGGGAAAGATCCTTGGGAATCATCGGAATTTGTCTTCTGGGCAGGTACAGTGATGAACCGCGCTCTTTTGCCGCCGCATCAATGGGGCTTCCCTCTTCGATAACCGCCGCTACATCAGCAATATGAACACCAATTCTCATTTCACCGTCAAGCATTTCCAGGCTGATGGCGTCATCGAAATCCCGGGTTTTTGGGCCGTCAATGGTCATGACGGGAAGAGATCTCAAGTCTTCCCGCCGATTTTCAGAAAAAACTGAAACCGCCAGTTGTTTAGACGCCTCCAACTGCCGGGTCGTAAAGGCCGTTTCCACTCCCGATCGCAGCAGATCCAGGGGTTCATCCTCTTCCCATTCACCCAAGCTTATCAACAGGGCTCTGGCCTGTCTGATATCCTTTATACCGGCATACAGAAGCAATTCCTTTGCATATTGGAACTCATCGGCATCGGCGCCGTAAAGAGCCAGCTGTATCATAAGATGAATAATATCCTCCTTGCAGTCCGGCGCTTTGCATTCTTTCCCCCCATACACTTCTTTCAGCCACTTCCCGCCCTGCTCAAGCCGCTCAGCCCTTACAGCTGCTTCATCTTCCTGTTGGATGATCTGTTGGACACGCTCCTCTGAGTTGGGCAGAAAGAGTCCATTTTTCATTTTAAAATAGAGCCTGTTTTCAAAAAGCGCCCGCATCACGGCGGAAAAGTGATCTTCGGTGGCGTCTTCGCCAAAAGCCAGTTGCGCCAGATAACGATGGTCAAAAACTTCCTCCTCGTCACGAATCAGCTCCCATGTTTCTTTAACGTCAATGGCCTCTTTCAGCTTGATACGCTGCATTTCTATCTGCTGAAGCTTTTGCAGCAGCAGATCCCGTGGCTGAGTCACATCAATTTGCCCACTTGACGACACAAGCAGGGTTCTTTTAGGGGAAAGGTTCACTTCCCGATTGGCAGGCGTAAGCAGATGAAGCCGACTTCCCTTGTCTTGCAGGCAGACGGTACAGATAAATCGACTCTGATCAATATATTCTACAATGCTTCCAACGGCCATGTTCGCGTGTCACCCATTTCCTTTTTGTGAAGTTTGAGGATTACTAACAGGTGGGCGGGGTTCTGTCAACTGATCATGGGCGGTCTGAATTTCCGGAAAAACATGTATTCAGCCGGCAGGGCAGCTATTTCCCCCAATTGCTTTCCTAAACACCTTTTGTTAGAATGATTTCATTTTAAAATGTGAGGTGAACCATGAACGCCCCAAGTTACGGACAACGGACAGCGCGACTCCTTCAGCTATTACGGACCTCTACTGAAACCGACTGCGACGCGGCTTGGATTATCAAGCCTGAAAACAGGCGTTACCTTTCCGGTTTCACGGCGGAAGACACCCAGCTAACCGAATCGTCCGGCGCGCTTCTGATCAGCGACAATGACCGCTGGTTGGTAACAGATTCGCGATATACACTGGCCGCGGAAAGTGAGGCGCCCTCTTTTTCCGTGTACACGGTCAAAAAAAATTTTGTAGAAGACATACCGGATTTCACCCACCATCTCTCTTTCAGCCATCTTGGCTTTGAAGAAGATTACCTGACCTGGGACCTTCACCGAAAAACCGCGGAAAAACTTGCCGAACTTTCACCCCCCGTCACATTGACCCCTTTGAAAGGCATGGTGGATCACATGCGGGAAATCAAAGAGGTTTGGGAGATTGAGGCCCTGGAAAAGGCGGCTGACATGATTTCGAAGATCCTGGATGAGGTCATCGGTGATCTGAAACCGGGCGTAACGGAAAAAAACGTTGCCTGGCAGATCGAGTGTCTTGCAAGGGAAGCCGGCGCCGAAGGATTATCTTTTCCTTCTATCGTAGCATCGGGCCCCAACAGCGCATTGCCCCATGCGGTGCCGTCAAACCGGAAAATTCAGCCTCGAGAGCCGATTATTCTGGATGTCGGGGTTCGGCTCAACGGATACTGTTCAGACATCACGCGGACGGTTTTTCTGGGTGAACCGGATGACGCTTTCAAAAACATTTACCGCACTGTTTTGCATGCGCAGCGGTCGGCTCTGGGGCAAATTAACCCTTCGGTACAAAGCACACTGGTGGACGCCATTGCCAGAAACATCATTGCGGATGCCGGATTCGGAGCATACTTCGGACACGGCCTGGGCCACGGGGTCGGCCTCGCAACCCATGAAGGACCCAGACTCGGGCCCGGAAAAGCCATCCAGCTGCAAATCGGCAATGTGTTTACCGTCGAACCGGGGATTTATCTTCCAGGCAAGGGAGGTGTGCGCCTTGAAGAGATGGTGGTTCTCGAAGCGGAAGGTCCCAGAATTCTGACCAAAAACGGTCAGTTCTACGATTTTTGAGGATTTTCGATTTGCCCATGGATGAATTTCCAACAAAGGGAACAAAAAACCGTTCTTAACAGGAAAGGGACAACCGGTGTACGATCTGGTAGATGAATTCATCACCTATTTGCGTGTGGAGCGGGGTCTTGCTGAAAACACCATTCATGCCTACAGCAGGGATCTCATACGGTTTATCACCTATCTGGAAACCCGGAATTTAGCACCTGCCGCGTCCTCCCGTGTAGTGATCCGAGATTATCTGGGAAACCTGACCCACGAACTCTCCAAAAGGTCCCAGGCCCGGAACGTTTCCGCCATCAAAACCTTTTTTCGTTTTCTCGTTTCAGAAGGGAAGATGAAAGAGAATCCCGCAAGGTTGGTGGAAACACCGCGCATTCAACAAAAACTGCCGGACATTCTGAGTGTGGATGAAGTTGAACGACTTCTTTTGCAGCCGGACGTTGCAACCCCCCTTGGGCAACGCGACAGGGCCATGCTGGAACTCCTTTATGCCACCGGATTGCGGGTCTCGGAACTGGTCCATCTCAGATTGTTGGACGTTAACCTGGAAGCCGGTTTTGTGAAAACCCTTGGAAAAGGGTCCAAAGAAAGAATGGTGCCCTTTGGTGAAAAAGCACGCCAAGCCATCAAGACATATCTTTCGGATGGAAGATCAGCCTTGCTTAAAGAAGGGCATCCACCTTACCTTTTTTTGAATTTCAGGGGAAAACCATTAACACGGCAGGGATTCTGGAAAATCATCAAAAATCATGGTATCATGGCAGGCATTAAGAAGAATATAAAACCACATGGACTGCGGCACTCTTTTGCCAGTCATCTCCTGGAAGCCGGTGCGGATCTGCGCTCTGTTCAATTGATGCTGGGACATGCCGATATCACCACCACCCAGATCTACACCCATGTCACGAGGGAAAGGCTCAAAGAACTTCACGGAACGTGCCATCCGAGACCATAGCCTATCCCTCTTCAAATGATGCCATGGCAATGGCTGTTTGCCCCGCTGGAAACGGCATTAATTGAAAACCTATCCAGATCCAACAGGGAAAAATGGGAAAAGTCATTGATCTTGATAACAGGCGGAAAGGGCCTTCACAACCTTTCAATAAACCTGGACCCTGGCGGTTTCGAAAAGGGCTCTGGCGAACAAACCAGTTTATTCAAATGCGAATGGCGTTGGCCGAAAGCCTTGAATACAAACCGGAAGGATTGGCAACACTCCCCCCCCATTTCACTCTCGGCGGGGGCATGTCTTTTACCATTCGGTCTCTGTACATGAACCGAAGAAATGAAACAAAAATGCGGGAGATTTACTACCTGGTGGGACTGACTGATTGCATGATCAATCAGGTTCACCCAATTTTGAGAACGGATCTTTTGAGGGACATGTACAAGAAGGTGTTTTCCATGAAAGAAGCACTCAAAGTTCACTGGCATGGCAATCTTGACCAGGTTCTCCTTCCCCTCGATGTGGAGTTCTTTGACGATATTAGCTACTGCACATCCCTTGCCAAAGCGAAGACCCTGAAGGAGTTGTATGGGGCCATCCGGGAAGGAACCGAAGAAATGTTTGATATTCTTTCACTGGAGTACATTTTCTTCAGCCCGTGGATGGGAGGATAATTTTGGAAAAGCAATATCATTCAGATGACATAGAAACTTCCGAAACCTTTCTGGGAACCATTTTTGACGGCATCAGCGAAGAGATCATGGTGGTTGACAGCGAGGGCATTATTCGTGATGTAAACCCGGTTTTTCTGAATGAGCGGGGACTTCAGAAAGAAGCTGTAATAGGAAAAAAATGTTATGAGATCAGCGCCGTATCAGGATCCCGTTGCCACCTGAGAGATAGCGATTGTCCCCTTCAAAAAGCCAGAGATACCGGCAAAAAGGTGGAAGTGACCCATCGTCGCGGATCGAAAGACAAATATTTCAAGACGTTACAGCGAATCATGTACCCGGTTACAAACCGTAGGACAGGGGAAAAATATTTTGTTGAAATTTCACAGGATGTTACTGAATATCGCAATCTATTGTCCCGGTTGAGGTCTTCGGAAAAAAGATTCCGGGCCATTCTCGATACGGCGACGGATGCCATCATCAGCATCAATGAAAAGCACGAAATCGTATTGTTCAACAATGCCGCGGAGCGAATCTTCGGTTATAAGAGAGAGGAGGTTCTGAACAAAGATTTGAACATGCTGATCCCGCCGAGATATGGTGATCATGCCAACTCTGTCAAAAATTTCCTGAAAACAAAAGAACCAACATTCATCGGCAAAACGCAGACCCTCACCGCCTTTCGCAAGAATGGTGAGGAATTTCCCATAGAGTTGGGCTTAAGTTTTCAGGAAATGGATGATGC